>CALDSX010000062.1 GCA_937924445.1 uncultured Chthoniobacterales bacterium | reverse complement strand
CTTGAAGGCGTTGCAGCGCGTGTTGCTCGGCACCCCCTTCGTGCCAGCGGTCAACACCTCGTGAGTCTCGCCCATGCGTCGGGTGCGTGCGTCCAGCCATTCACTCACAGGTGGCCGCCCCAAGGCGGGCGGCTACCTGAGAAGTTACTCCTTTTTTTATGTTTTTGGGTGGTTTTGAGTGCTTAATCATTGGCAACTAAGCTTTTGCGTGAGCCAAGAGGGTCAAAAAGGAGCCAGCCACTTTTCGTTCAAACAGTTGGGGATGTCATTATGAAAGAAAGCCCGGAAGAGATCTAAACCTTTTCCAGGCTTTCTTTTATTTTTTCCTTGAGAGATATTCCGAAGGAATTTGAACATTCTGTTGGTTTTGGCACTGCGTGTAGGCGAGAAGCCTACTGGATTTAATAGGTACCCCGATCTGGCCCACGACCAGGTCCCATTCTGGGACCGTGCATGGGAGGAATAGGAGGCATTTGTTCCGCCAAAGCAGGATCAATTTTCGCGACAGCCTTCTTGACGATCTCTCGAAGTTCTTCACCAGCAACTCTCTTCTCTTCAGGAGTTCTTGCTGCTCTCATTTTTGCACGGGCCGCTTGCACGGCCGGATCGTGCTTTATCTCACCCATGACGTGCCGGAATCTTTGCGCTTGTTCACCCGAAGGTCGTTCAATTTTATCTAGGATAGCCTCAACACGAGGATCTGCTTTAATGAGTGCTTGACGCGTTTGAGTGCGCAGCTTTTCTTTCTCTGTAAGGATAGATTTGCGCAAGTTTTCGAGCTCTGCATCATTTCGGATTTTTTCATGAGCACTTCTGAGTATTTCGCGCTCTTCCTGCGAGAGACCGAACTGCCCCCTTCCGGGACGTGGATCTTTTCTGTTTGGCGGACAGCGCATTTCTGAATTACCTCCGGTTCCTGGACCGAAAGATTCTTCCTGTGCGGAGCTGTGGATTAAGAGAGCCGTCAACGCCAGCGCAGAGGCGAGGAGAAGGGTGATTGATTGGTGTGTGGCGATTGAAATGAGATCTTTTGTTTTCATGACAAAAAGCATAAAACCGGGCCGGCCAAAAGGTTTCGAGTTTTTCAGAAAAATTTTCCATCTAACGATGTTAAGTCTGTTTCGTTCCCGAACAGTTCTGACAGACAGGAGGAAGGGGAGATAGAACAGAATTAAACAAAAGCCGAAATCAATGGACGGTTCCCTTTGCTTTTGAAACAACTGAAGATGACAGCAATCCGCGTGGCAATCGTGCCAAGGTTTGGTTGGGTCTGTGGGGCGAAAGCGAAAGATCCATCAGGTTTTATTTTTTGTATAGTCACCACGGTTTTGTGTTGTTGAGCTGCGTTTCAGTGTGGTTCTTTCTATCGATCTACACGGAAGCGAGCTTTCTGAGATCTAATCGGACTACTGAAATACGGCCTGGCGGATTTGTTATCTTGCTTGAAGGGCGGTGGCTGCGCTCGAGATCCCTCGACACAATTCGCTGTAAGATTCTTCTGAGTTTGTGGTCAAAAGGCTCGGTAAAAAAGTTTTTCTTTATAAATTTTCGAGAAGATTTCCTGTAAAAAAGCAACGCAGTAGACTCCTACGCCAAAAACGGCCAGCACCCTCTATTTCAATTAAATTTCCAACGACAAGCCTTCCCTACAGGTGCCAAGGAAAAATCCGCTTGATTGCCCGCCATGATGCTGCATCTTGTTTTTCTTAGGAACAAAATCAAATCACATTGAAACATTAAAATGTCGGACACCTCCAAAACCGCTCTTGCGGATTTAAAATTACACGAAAAAGACACCGGGAGCGCTGATGTGCAAATTGCGCTTCTCACAGGACGAATCAATCACCTGACCGAGCACCTGAAAAACAATGTCAAGGATTTCGCCTCCCGGCGAGGTCTCCTTATGATGGTTTCCAAACGCCGCCGCTTGCTCGATTACCTGAAGCGGGAATCTTCAGAGCGTTACAAGAAAGTCATAGATACCCTTGGCCTTCGGAAGTGAGCCAGTTAGTTCCAATACCTTTCGCCTGCTCAGATGACTTCGCAAAGGTGGCGATGCGGCTATTTTACTAGTTGAACGGTTTTCTTTTTCGGAAAACCCAGATTAAATATTGCCCTGAGAAAACAGTCTACATCGACGGACAAGGGTAAAGTCCTTCACTAATTCATCCGTCTCCTCTCTTTTAGAGGTTTTAAAACTTATCAGAAAATGCCAAAGGTTGTCGTCCTACAAAAAGGCATTGCAAACCCAAACGACGTCTAGCACTCGTTACGCTTTCACCTCATGAATATTCACAGAACCTCCGTCCAGCTCGGCACCAATCAACTCATTTTCGAAACAGGTAAACTGGCCAAACTGGCCGACGGAGCCGTCACAGTCTCCTCTGGCGAAACGATTGTTCTTGCCTCTGCGGTTTCCGCAACCACCATCAAGGAGGGGCAAGATTTTTTTCCTCTCACCGTTGATTACAAAGAAAAGGCGGCTGCTGCAGGGCGCATGCCAGGCGGCTATTTTCGTCGCGAGGGACGCCCAACCGAAAAAGAAATTCTCACCAGTCGCATGACGGATCGGCCGCTTCGCCCGCTCTTTCCAAAAGGTTACTTTTACGACACTCAGATCATTAGTATTCTGCTTAGCGCTGACGGTCAGTGCGATCCGGATATTCTCAGCATCAACGCGGCGTCTGCCGCGTTGTGTGTTTCTGATATCCCTTTTGCCGGGCCAGTGGGAGCGGTCCGTGTGGGGCGTATTAAAGGCGAGTTTGTTATCAACCCCACGCATGATCAGAGGAGCGTAAGCGATCTCGACCTTGTTTACGCCGGAATTGCCAGTGAAGTGATCATGATCGAAGGGTCCGCGTGTGAATTGCCTGAGGCCGATTTTGTCAGAGCTCTTGAATTTGCCCAAGGCGAAGTGGCAAAAATCGTGGCTGCCCAGCAGGAACTCGCCCGGCTTGCAGGCAAACCTAAACGGAATTTGCCGCTTAAAAACGTTAATTCGGCTCTGCTTGAGATCGCCTATCAAACTGCCTCTGACCGTATCGAGGCCGCCATTTATACGCCTGGTAAGACCGCGCGAGCCAATGCAGTGGAAGCTTTGAAACAGGAAGTCGCTGAAAAAATTCTCGCACAATTTCCCGACGCCACCCCATTCGATATTTCCCAAGCTTTCGATTACCTACAAAAGAAAGCTTTCCGCGTCGCAATTCTTGACAAAGGCTCCCGTTGTGATGGGCGGGCCCCTCATGAAATTCGCCCTATCACTGCTGAGGTCGGCCTTTTGCCCCGTGCTCATGGCTCTGCCCTCTTTCAGCGGGGCGAAACGCAGGCCGTGACACTGGCCACACTTGCACCGGTTGACGAAGCGCAAATGATAGACGCCTATGGTGGTGGATCTGAGACAAAGCGGTTTATGTTTCACTACAATTTCCCGCCCTTCAGCGTCAATGAAACAGGACGATTTGGGGGGGCAAACCGGAGGGAGATCGGTCACGGCGCCCTCTGCGAGCGCTCCCTTGAAATGGTGCTCCCCGCTGAAAGTGATTTCCCTTATGCCATTCGGGTCTCAAGCGAGGTTATGGAATCCAACGGCTCCACCTCCATGGCCTCCACCTGTGCCGGCACACTCGCTCTTCTCGACGCAGGTGTTCCACTCAAAGCCCCGGTCGCCGGTATCTCCGTCGGGCTGGTTACCGAATTTGACGATTCAAACACCCTGAAACGCCACCTCTTGCTCACTGACATTATCGGTTCAGAGGATCATTTCGGCGACATGGACTTCAAACTCTGCGGCACTCGCTCGGGCATTACTGGGTTTCAACTCGATCTTAAGTTGCCAGGCATCAAAATTTCTCTCCTCGCAGACGCAATCGCCCTCGCCACCGAGGCTCGCATGAAAATTCTCGATATCATGCAAGGTGTTCTAGCTGACCCACGCCCTGAAATGAGCCCTTACGCGCCACGCATCGAAACGTTAAAAATTCCCGAAGACAAAATAGGCATGCTCATCGGTCCTGGTGGCAAAAACATTAAAGCGATTGTTGCTGAAACAGGATGCGAAATCAACGTTGAAGACGACGGAACTGTCCGTATTTACTCAAATAACGCCCAAGGCCTGGCCCGTGCAAAACAGATCATCGATGGCATGGCAAAGGAGATCGAAATAGGCGAAATTTACAATGGACGCGTTGTGAGCACCAAGGAGTTCGGTGCCTTCGTCGAAGTGCTCCCCGGTAAGGATGGTCTTGTTCACATCTCTGAGCTGGCCGAATTCCGCGTGAAACATACGGAAGATGTGGTCAAAACGGGCGACATGATCTGGGTGAAGTGCATCGGGATCGACGACAAAGGGAGGGTAAAGTTGAGTCGCAAAGCGGCAATGAAAGAACGGGCGGAGGCGGCCGCAGGTCAAGAACCGCAAGGCTGATTGGGTAACGGCTCAGGCCGAAAATCGAGTCCATCGCCTACCGGATGCGCCTAGTGTTCAAAATACCTTTTACCACTCCGAAGTTGGTTTGTGAAGGCCAGCTTGTTCTTAAATCGGCTCGTAAAATTTTACGATACAAACGCGACATCCTTCCGCCTGCCACTGTGGCAAAACTGCAGATGAGGATTGACGCCCTGCAAGCCGCACTGCCTCGAAAGGGTTCGAAGACCGATTTGGCTGCTATTGCCGCCGCACGCAAAGCACTCGAAACCGATTTCGGAAAAGTTCCCGGTGCCATCTCAACGCCTCTGCAAGAAAACACCGAGGTTCTCGTCGTTGCGATCATCCTTGCCCTCGGCCTCCGCGCTCACGTCATCCAACCTTTCAAGATTCCTACCGGTTCGATGCAGCCAACTCTCAACGGGATCATCGCGCACAACTCAGCCGGAGCACAGCCACCGCTGCCAGTTAAGCTATTTCAACTTCTCTGGTTGGGGCGCTCTTACTACGATCTCACAGCTCGACAAGACGAAATGGTTACGGGTCTCGATGAGAAAAACAAGTTTCTGTTTTTCACTTCCACCACCATAGAGACGACTTCAGGCAGCTACACGCTGCCTGCTCCGCGAGATGTTGTGCTCCGGCAAATGGGCATCACCCCCGGCAAAACCTATCGCAAGGGCGACCATATCGCGCGTGGTTACGTCGAGACCGGTGACCAAGTGTTTGTGGACAAAATCAGTTACCACTTTATTCCTCCACGTCGAGGCGAGGTCTTTGTCTTTAAAACAAATGCGATTGCGGGTATTCGGGTGGAACAAGGCATGGGGGCGCAGCACTACATCAAAAGGCTGGCCGGGCTGCCCGGCGATGAAATTCGGATTGAACCGCCTGTTCTCTATCTCAATGGCAAACCAGCCGAGGATTGGCGTTTCCGACGTGTCATTGCCTCTAAAAACGGTTATCGAGGTTACTCCAACGGGGGCTATGACCAAAACAACATTTTTCGACCCAGCGCCTACATGCCTAACGGCACCGCCATCATTCGTCTACCGCCCCATGGCTATTATGCTCTTGGAGATAACAGTTATCACAGTTACGACAGCCGAGGCTGGGGTCCTGTGCCAGAGCGCAACCTCGTTGGGCGTGGATTCTTTGTCTGGTGGCCTTTCAATTCTCACTGGGGAGTGATTGACGGCCGTCGCCCGCCGGATCTCTAACCCTTTGGCTCTTCGGCGAAATCAAAACGTCTTGGCACTCTTGTCGAAATCTGCCACCCAAAAACCTCGCTCTCAGAGACGTCTCTTCTCCATCTTTAGGGCCCCAACTTCTGTTAAACATCATCAAACTGTAACGGATCACAAGAGCTAAAACTTTATACATTCGCACCTCGGGAAAATCAGGTTATTTGGACAAGCGACAAAGGATACGGAGATTGGCGGCGGGGTAGGGTCGTGTGGTTTTGGCTGCGTAACAGACTTTGGCTGCGTAACAGACGTTTTTTTAAGTTGTCGTCGAGGTAAGTTCCTCAGGTCGTGTGTTCGACAATAAACAGTCAGAAAGGGATTTGCGGATAGTGAAGTCACGCCAAAAGATCTCCCTCAACCCCAAAACCTTCCCCAGTTCTCCATCCGATCGCCTCAATCGCTCCCGGAAATTTTTTAGCTCCGGCTTATAGGGTTATCTCTTTTCCCACACCCCAATCGCCAGGCGTTCTCTGCCTGGCTATTTCTGGTGTCACTCGGGAAAATACCGCAGAAACTTTGTATTGAGGACAAAAAGATCAATTTTTATCAAGCCGATTCTGTAGCCGACTTTCGTCCAATCAGCGAAACGTGCCTGCACCTGTCAGGGCACACATTCTGTAAAAAAGCTCTTAACTCGTAGAGCAATATATCTTATAAAACGAAGTCATAAATCATAACGAGTATGGCAAATCACTCAAACCTAGAACTCTGGCACATCCGCAAGAGGCTTGGTTATTTGGAGGCATGTGTCTGGTAGCACGGCGGATTAATCCTCGCGACCTCTGCGAAAAATTTGGGATCTCTGCCCAGCAGAGCCTCGGCAGACTTAGCCAAATATCGCTAGATCAACCCAGGCGCTCTGGAATACGATCTCATACATCACCGCTTTTTGCCCCAGCCAGATTTTGCCCCGCAATTTTCTCGATCCCTTGAACTTGCGCTATGCGATTTCTCTGTTTTCCCTTATGGAGCCTTTGCAGAGGTCGCCCTCCCGTTCCGACAAAAAGATGTCGTCATTTTGCAGAAATTGCTTCAGGCGGTGAAGCAGAAGGCCTCCCTGGATGTCACATACTGCTCTTTGCACTCGGGCACGGAGCGACGCCGCAGGCTGGCGCCCCACGCTTTTGCCACCGACGGTTTGCGCTGGCATGTGCGGGCGTGGTGCTGCGACCATTGCGACTACGGAGATTTTTTGCCGAGCAGAATGTCCGACGCGCGAGATTTTCGTCCGCACCAGGAAACGGGGCCCGATGTTTCTTGGAAAAAACTGGTCGAGTTGCGGTTTGCCCCAGCTCCCAAACTCGGAAAAATTGCCAGAAAGGCGGTGGAAATAGACTACTGCATGGAGGAAGGGGTGCTGTCTGTTTCAGGAACCCGAGAAACGATGGCGGGATATGTCTAGCGGCGGTTTAATTTTCTCGAAACCGCGCAACCTGCGGCCATTAACGCGAGCAAAAACCTGCAATTCCTTGAAATAGAAACCTTGTGAAGGGGGGCGGAACAAATTCGGCCGCAACTGCTTTTAAAGCAGACATTCATTTCTGAACATCGCTTTCGACTTTTTCCAACCCGCCGACAAACCTCAGTGAGAGCATGACCTTCCCCGACTTTTTCCAAACCGCCATCGACAACCAGCCTTACGGCTGGCAAAGACGACTTGCCAGCGATTCTACTTACCGGTCCCGCCTCATCGACATCCCCACCGGCCTAGGCAAAACCGCCGACGTCACCCCCGCCTGGCTCTGGAACCGCGTCGCTCTTCAACGCTCCGATTGGCCCCGCCGCCTGGTCTATTACCTACCCATGCGCACCCTCGTCGAACAGACCGCCGGGGAAATATCAAAATGGCTAAAAAAGTTAGCTCAGGCTGCCAGCCTGAGCCCTCATCATTCAATTCAGGCTGCCAGCCTGGATCCTTCCCACTCACCCCAAGCTGCCAGCCTGGAACTCTCCCCCGAAGCCCACACTGACCTCACCTGGCTCGCCGAGCACTCCCCTATCATCCTGATGGGCGGTGAGGAACTGGATTTGAACCGCAAAGACTGGGACCTCTACCCCGAAAAACCCGCCATCCTCATCGGCACCCAGGACATGCTCCTCAGCCGCGCCCTCAATCGCGGTTACGGCATGCCCCGCACCCGCTGGCCCATGCACTTCGCCCTCCTCAATAACGACTGCCTCTGGGTCATGGACGAGGTGCAGTTGATGGGACCAGGGCTGACTTCCACCACCCAACTCGAAGGATTCCGAAGAGACCCCACGCTCGGTGCCCGCACCAATCACAGTTGGTGGATGAGTGCCACGATCCGAGCGGACTGGCTGACCTCCGTGGACTTCCCGGCTACGCTCACTAACTCTCCACCACTGACACTTTCAAACGCGGAAAAGCAAGACGGCGGGCGCGTGCAAACACTGCGCTCCGCACCCAAGCAGTTGATCCACGCCGCCAGCATCGGACGCGAAGCCATTCCCAAACAGGTCGCGGCTTACATCGTCAAAAACCGATCCACCGATCACCTCAACCTGGTCGTGGTCAATACCGTCAAGCGTGCCCGCTTGCTCCACGCGGAATTGTCCAAGCAACTCGGTAAAAAGCATCCTGACCCGATCCTTCTCCACTCCCAGTTCAGGCCCAATGACCGGCAACGCGTGTTAGAAAAAATCCGCGCCAGCCAACCTGGCAGCATCGTCGTTAGCACCCAAGTGATCGAAGCCGGCGTGGACCTCTCCGCCCACACCCTCTTCACCGAACTCGCCCCCTGGTCGTCCCTCGTCCAACGCTTCGGTCGTTGCAACCGTTGGCTCAATGATGGATGTCCGCAATTTGAAGACGCCCGCATCCTTTGGTTCGACCTCAACGAAGACAAACACTCCGCCCTTTACGATCGAGCCCGGCTCGCCGCTGCCCGTTCAATTCTCACAAAGCTGACCGACGCCTCCCTCGCCTCTCCAGAATCCCACCCCTCGCCAGAAGCCGACCGACCGGTCTTCCACCACGTCCTCCGTCGCAAAGATCTCATCGAACTCTTCGACCCCACGCCCGACCTCGCCGGGGCTGACCTGGACATCGACCGTTTCGTCCGCGATGCCGACAGCAGTCATGTGCAAGTCTTCTGGCGGGATTGGCCATGCAAAACTCCTAACGGAGACACCGATCAAAACATTTCCGCCGAACCCGCCCCCCGCCGTGAGGAACTGTGCTCCACCGACGTCAGCGATCTCAAAGCTCTGTTGGACAAAAAATCCGCCCACGCTTGGCGCTGGAGTTACCTCGACCGCGAATGGCAACCCGTCAAACCGGACACCTTGGTTCCCGGTCAAGTCTATCTCCTCCCTAGCAACCTCGGCGGATACGACCCGGACCTCGGCTTGAACCGAAACCACCTGTCGCTCCACTTCCCTTCGCTTCAAACACCACAACCCCCGACGCCAATGAGGATGACGACACATCTAAAACACCAGTCTGGCAAACACTGGCTCAACATACCGACCAAGTCTGCCATGTTCTGGACGACTTGTTGTCAACGCTCGGCTATGCCCTCAATGCAGGAAACGCAAGTATTGCCATAGACGACACGCTTCGCCACGCCGCGCGCTGGCATGACTGGGGAAAATCCCATCCCGCGTTTGAGGTCAAGTTGATCGCTGACCATATCGATATAGCCAAAAAACAGGGTGTTCTACCTTCGCCACCTGAGAGCGAACCAGTTGCTAAAGCACCCCAAGCAGCATGGACCAAAAGCCGCATGCCCCGGAAACCAACACCCGAGGACCCGCGCCGCTGCCATTTCCGCCATGAACTCGCCTCCGCCCTTTGCATGCTCCACCCCACCTCCGGTTTTCCACTGGAGCCCGGCCCCACCCGTGATCTCCCTGCCTACCTTGTCGCCGGCCACCACGGCAAAGTCCGCCTCTCCATCCGCTCCCTTCCCGACGAATGGATCCCGCCCAGCGATCCAGCTCACCCCGCCGACCGACGCTTTGCCCGCGGCGTTTGGGACAGCGACACCTTGCCTGCCTGCGACCTCGGTGGAGGCGTCCGCGCCCCGTCCCTTACCCTTTCCCTCGAACCCATGGAACTCGGTCTCTGCGAAGCCGAACCCTTCAGCGGCCAGTTCTCTTGGGCCGAGCGCGCTCTCCACCTGCGAGACGCCCTCGGACCCTTCCGCCTTGCCTACCTTGAAACCCTGCTCCGCGCCGCCGACGGGCGCGCCTCCGCCAACGCAGGCAAACCCGTCCTTCCTTCCCCCACAGTAGCACAGGCTGCCAGCCTGTGTTCCTTCCCAGACAGGCAAACTGCCTGTCCTACCTCCTTCTACCACCTCGAACTCCCCGGCTGCACCCCCGAGCCCTTGATGAACTACCTCAAGGCCCTCGGCGTCTTCCGCCTCGTCTCCCAACAGGCCGACCCCCACTGCCGCGGCGCCTGGCGCGACGGACAGCTCGTCCTCACCACCACCCTCGACCGCGACAAGTTGCTCGAGTTCTTCATCAAACACTACCAGCCCAGCCCCTTCTTCTCGCCCTGGAATGGCGACGGAGGATTCCTCACCGAAACCGGCTCCAGTTTTGAGATCATCCAGGCCATCCGCACCTCTACAAACCCACGCCTTGCTCCCTTGCGCGACGCCATCAGACACATCGAAACCATGACCATCCTCAAGGAATTCGGTCAATGCCGCGCCCAAGCCAAGGCTCTCGAAAAAAAGAAAAAGGCCAAAACCGCCACGGATGCCGAACTCGATCAACTCAAAGACCTGACCAAGCGCGTCAAGGAACTCAAAGAAACCATCCTCTACCGTAACTGCTCAGGTAGTCCCACCATGGGACCATCAGTAACCGAAGAATAGATTACCCCCCCCGAACGCAACAGAAAAAAGTTCGTTTTTTGCTGAATTCACCAGGGGGGCCTGCCGTATCTTGCTCGCCATGACAAGCGTCTTGGTGATGCAAGGGCGACAGTTGAACGGCGCGGACATCGCTTGGATCCGGGGCTGCTGGACGAACATCCCGAGTGGTGTCGCTCGCGACTCAGCGTGGAACTCTGCCAGCGTTGGGCCTGGCGCAACGCGCAAGGCCG
>CALDSX010000061.1 GCA_937924445.1 uncultured Chthoniobacterales bacterium | reverse complement strand
GCCGAAACCGCCCTCGTCCAACTCGCCCGCGAAACCCTACGCCGCCACGACGATGCCCGTTCTTTCCTGCGCGGGCTCTTTGCTTCCAGCATCAACCTGCGCCCCGATCCCGCACGCAAAGAACTGCGCGTTGAAATCCATGGCCAGGCCAACCCCATCCATGACGCCACTCTTGAGGTCATGTGCACCGAACTCAATGCCACGGAAGTCTACTATCCAGGCACAGATCTCCGCGTCTTTTACCGCCCAATCGGGTCATCCGTTTTCCCCAGAGGTCAGGATGTGTGAATTTGCCATGTTCTCAAGTGAATGGAGGCTGGCGGGGTGCTTCCGCTGCCTCTAATTGCTTGCCTGATCGCAATCCGCGAAGAGGGTGGAAGCACTTCTAGGGATTACCGCCCCTAAGCAAAAAGCAGATCACTACTTGCGGGAATTTTCGTTTCAGCCTCGGCCAATAATAAAAGGATCAGCTCTCTTCTTTAAATCCTAGCGGAGAGATGCTCTGGGTTGCGAGCAAGAAAGACATCTGCGATGGGATGGCATCCGACGCGCTCGGAGAAATCGAGTTGGTTGAAAACCACGCACCCCGCGCCCGCCGCGAATTCGGCGCAGACGGCGACCTTGCCCGAGGCGAGAATCGCCCGGCCCTCCACGACGCAGCTGAGCACATGCTAGACCAGAAAATCACACCGTCCGGCGACAGCGGAGTGCCAATAGAAAAAATCGCCCTCGACGAAATCCACAGCGCACGGATGGCCCATGTTGCGGGAGAGGAAATCGAGTCCGCGGAATTTCGTGTCGGTGGGCTCCGAGTTAGGGAAAATTTCGATGGATACACCGAGCCCGGCGACATCCCATTGGCAGCGCTCGCGCCGGTTCCAGAGCAACAAGCTGCCACCCGCGCGCCGCGAGATGGATGCCGACGGCATCCGCATGGCGGCGGCCCAACGCCTCCGAAGTGGCGGCGATGAAGCTCCCGGGAGTCCTGGCTCCGGATCGAAGGACATGGGGGTATCCTGCAGCGGTGAGTTGCCCGGCGACGTCGCCACTGGGAAGATCAAGCACGCCGAGCGGGAGTCGAGTGCGGCATAACCATGCTTCTTGGAAAAACCCAAAACGGGCAAGCGATATCGAGGAGTGCACGCTCCTCGCCAGCCCCTAGCATGGCACCTATTTCGATGTCGTGCGGCACTCGACGGCGGGAACCGGGATGGCAAAGCGGCGCTGAAACTCGCTGGCGGAAGCGGGTATGGGAGCTGGAACAACGCACGCCGCCATCACCGATCGCTTGACGTGATCGAGCAGATAGACCTCGAGAGTAGCACCGTTATCACCCCGGCAGGGTCATTACACACCCAGATCTCCGCATCCAACGAGTCGCCCGCGTAGTAAAAACGGCGGGCGGAACTCACACGTATAGCGGTCGGCTCACAGACGTCGGCCAGCGCATAGTAGGACGCCTTAGGAGTGCGGTCGAATGAGACGAGTGTCTCAAGCTAGCCGCCGGGAAGACGTCCATGAGTAAGTGCACATACGAGGACTGCACGGTCTCCACCTTTATGCGAAAAGCCTCGGTCGCGAGCCGGACGGCAAAGGCCTGATGACGCTGAGATTTATCAACCAATTCAGCGGGCGTACGCAGCGTCTCGAATCAGTGAAAATGAAATCCCGGCTGTGCTGGCAGCCTCAGATTTGCTTCGGGTTCCAAGTGGTATCCTCGCTATTCTTCGGCGGCCAGTCGAAGCGGTAACGCAGGGTCCACTTGCTTCCAGCGGTCATGGTCTCGACCGAATCGAGCCCTTCCGCACCGTATTCGCCGCAACCAACACCCCATCTCGGCTTGACCGCACAAAGATCACCTGCCACGGGTTGTGCATACGGTCAAAGGTATTGTAAATTTCCGGCTGCACAGGTCGCCGGGGGTGGCGCTCTGGGACTGGCTGATTCTTTGGACCGGGTTCGATCCGTTGCCGCGCGGTGCTCAGGCCGAAAGCGATCAATTTCAAGATGGGGTGTTCTACGGTTTTGCGATGGCCGCTATATCGTTGTTGGCGTCGGTGTGTGCGTAGGGCTCTGACCTGACAGCCAAACGGATGCACGAAATCCAGAAGACAAAGGGCGTGTCCCTCTATTGCGCGAAGAAATATGACAACCCTAATCAGTGCGACCCTCTATTGCGAGTTCATGCATTATTGAATTCCGGCGGAGCTGGCGTCGCAGGAGCTGGTTGGGGAGGCGCGTCTTCTGTAAAGGGACATACAGAGTCCATCGCGCGTTCGACGATGCTAATGGCGATGTCTCGGGACATTTTTGTTTCCAGGGCCATCAATCCAATCCAAACACCTTTGGAGGGAGATGTGGCTACCACTCGGATCAGACGATTTCTTTCTGAAGACGCTTTCGAGGCCCTGTTAGGAATCGCTGTTTCCAACGTCCACCGATTGGTTTCAGACACTTTTTCCCAATCGGAAGACATCCAACTCGGCCCAGCCGATTGGTCGCTGACTTGTTTGAGAAACTCCTCTCGAGTGGTTGCGACGCTGGCGGGGGTCGCCACAACCACCGCATGGTATTTCGGAAATCCCGACAAAGTGGGGCGATATTTCCAATACCACCGCCGTGTCGCAGGCGGTCGAAATCGCTCTTTCGGATGCAGAGTTCGAAAAATAGTTTCGTATTTATCATGCTCCACTTTGGATTCTTTAATAGGTTCCGGAAGGAATAAATAATAATCATCCATGTAGCGATATGCCTGGGTATTCCAGTCTGGAGGCGGATTGGAAAGCTTCCACCAGTAAGTGACGACAACAATCAGGAATAATAGAAAGACCAGCGCTGTTGCTTTGATTCCTGCAACGGTGTAAGCTAAGAAACCAATACCCACTAAAACCGTCCAAAACAGAAAACAGCTAAGAAAAAATGCGGGAACGAAAAGCCAGTCATTCTCGCCAATCCATTTTGGAAAAAAATGAGATGGAAATTGGAAAACTTTGGCCACTCCAAGAAGGATCGGCGTATTGGCTAGTCCAGTAACCAGATAGGCTAAAACAAAGTGTGTAATGGCCAGTGCCATCACAGTGCCAAAAAATATGAGCATTATCTTTGGATTACGGCTGTTGCGGGATAATTTCATAAAGCTCAAACTTTTGGCCAGGAACCACATCTAAGACCATTAGATATTGGTTCACACCAATCCTGTATAATGCCCCCCACGAATCGAACTCTTTGCGGGGTGATGTGGCTGGGATTGTCGGATCAAGTCGAGAGTAACTAAGCGAAGGATCATCGTTGACCGTCCGGGCTCCCAAGAAAATCATGCAATCGTTTCTGTAAGGAAGCACCCAGCCCATGCGGCGTTGAGAGCCGGTAGTTTTTTGGAAGATCAGCCGTCCGTTTTCATCACGGAATTCGGCTTGGAAGTAGGGATAGAGCACGCAAAGTCCCAAGCCTCCCTGTAACGAGCGAACCCTCCACTTGCCAATGAGGTCTTCTGCACGAAAGGGGAGCCGTGGCTGGGTGATCCAACGATGGGCCGTCTTAGCGGCCTTTTCAGAGTCAGGGTCGGGTTGGGGATTTGCCGCCAACTCAATAACCCGCACGTCGCAATCCACGAAATCCTCCTTGTCCTCGGCAAGCATGAGTTCAAACCATGCGACCTCTCCCGGCTTAATTGGGCTCATGACTGATAGAAAAGGCTGGAGCGCCTCAGGAATTGGCCCGTCAAAGCAAAGCCGATTACCTTCAATGCGAACCGCCGTTTGACCTTCGCCCTTGCTGGCGGGCATTTGAACAAGGATTTCCAGCGGAAGACCTTTGACAAACTGGTAAACCGGGCCGCGTTCCGTAGTTGCCCGCCAGAGTAACAAGGATGTATCCGGGAGACTATAGATTTCTCTGAAATCCCACACGGTGCCACTTGGAGCTTCAATAACGGAGGGTGCCCCGTCCTCCTCGAAAATTTCCTGCAACTGGGTAATTCGTGTGAGATCGGAATCTTTCGAATGAAATCTGAAATACCTCCGGGCAATGCCGAAGTAGAAATGATCCTGGAGAGCGTCAGTCGTTTCTTCCTGCGAGGGGAGATATCGCTCAAGCGCATACAAAAGCTCTGCCTCCTGGCCTGACGCAGAGGAAGTCCCTGAATAAGTCATTAAAAAGATTATTATCCTGCCTAGATACCTTCCGATAAAATTAAAATATGAGACCATAAAATAACAATAAAAGTTCTTTAAGTAAAGTCAATAAGACATCGGTGACAAGTTGATGTAATAAATTAAACCGTTTTTTTATTTAAAAACATATTTTCTCTTCAGTCTACTGTAGGAGAAAACGAGATCTAAGAACAATCTCGGCACATTCCCAACTATTGCATTTAGGAAATATCCGCTGGTAAGTCTTATGTCAGATACCTATTAAATTAGGAAGTACAGCAAACGTCGCTCGACCAAGGGTTGGTTGTATGTCGGCACAAAAAGGAGCGACCCATCGCTTCCTCTCTCGTCGCCGCCGAGTATCCTTGAAGATGTAGAACCTCCTTGGGGTTGGAGGAGGCTCTTTTTTGCCCAGCAACGCCCCAAGCCTGTTCCACAGAGATCCTTAGTTCGGACAAGGGCGGGGGAAGGGGGGGTATAAGGGGACGGTCGCAACTTCCTCTTTTCAATGGAGGATAAATCGGCTGGGAGTGGGGGGGGCCACAAACTCTAATCCAGAGCGCCAAAATCGCAAAATGAACCCTGGTCGTGCCTACGCCCGCCTGTGTGCGCGCAGTAAACGTCAACGGGTGAACGCACCAACGCGCGTGGATATGAATACAAAGGGTCCTTCCCTTCTATCTTGTCCCTCTATCTTTTAATCTCTAAAGGCCGCCCACTCGGTGCCACGGCGCAAAAGTTCAATGAAAGTGGGATTTTTGTGGGCCTCTAAGGTGTGCCCCAGCACGAGGTTGAAACAACGTCCGCCGTTAATTCCGACAACAAAAGCCATTGGCTCTGGAACACCTGTGCCACCGATCTCTTTAGGGATGGTTGTTTGCGCCAGAATCTTCAGATCACGATTGTTGACAACCATCTTTTGCCACGGCTCATCGAGAACTTTAAACTCGTTTAAACCGGTGGTGATAAAATGGTTGTCAGCAACAAACTGCACCGTGAACTCCTGTAATGCTGGGTGGTAAGTGCCTCTGGCCCAGGTCGCTCCAATAAGTTTTTGGAATTCCGGCCAGTCATAATACAAACTTCCGCCTGCATGGATGACAACGAACCCTTTGCGGCTGGGAATCCATTTGAGGAAAGCTTCTTTCATTTCGGCACTCCAAGTGGGCGAGTCGTTTTTTCCAAAGGTGTTCCAGTTACTTACCAGGACGTCATAACGTTCCAGATCGGCAGGCGTCATAGCCCAAGGAGTCTGGCTAACCTCCCCATTAAAACCTTTGTCTGTCTCATAGAGGGCAAGAAATTTTGGGGTGGTTTCTTTCCAGTTGTGGTTGTGTTGCCCCGTAAGAATTAGGACGCGGATCGGTTCCGCCATGGCCGGAAGGATCGTCGCAAGGAGAAAAATTAATGCGGGATAAAAAATTTCACTTCTACAGGCTCTACCCTCTTTTAGAAGTGGTTTCAAAACTTTTCTGGGAGCATCTGAATGTTTTTTGATAAAGGACTGTACATTTTTACGTGTGTTATATGAAAAACTTTGGATGGCCAATTCCTTTATCAGTGATGCGATGTGGGAGCGCATGCACAAGCATCTGCCCCGTCCCAAGAAAACCGGTCGCTCGCGCCTATGACTCCCAAGCGTTGCGACAGCAACTGGCTGAACATGGAGTTGAAATGATTTGTCCCCATCGCAAGGGCCACTGTGCCCCACCGGAACAGGACGGCAGACCTTTGCGACGGTATCCCCGTCGATGGAAAATCGAACGGACCATCGCCTGGCTCGGCAACTTTCGTCGCTTGCTCATCCGGCATGAACGCTCTCCTCATCTCTTTCAGGCGTTTATCCATGTGGCATGCGCTTTAATTATACTCCGCCAGTTTTGAATTCACTTCTAGCTTCTATTAGAGTCTTTAACGAATAGGGCTCGCGCATAGGGCGTTGCATCCTAAGAGCAGACTCCGCATCATCCGCTATTGTTTCTTTCGCAGCATCCCATCGTAGCGGGCGATTTAATCGAATCGAGATATCCGCTAAATGCAACACGATATCTGAGCGTATGGTAGTATGGATTTGGCTAATCGGCTGTGTTTTGTTGAGAATCGCTTGGTAAAAGTTCTCGAATTGCCCGCCTTTCGTGACTTCTATCAACCGAATTCCATCCGTTGGTGGTTGCCACTGCATGAGCTTTTGATAATCATCTTTGCTGGAATTCAGCACTTAGCGAGTTACGAAAACCCATCCCTCGCTGCCAACGAATACGGTGCTAAATCCTCGGTTTTTGTTATTGGTTGGGTAACCAGGGATGCCTATTTTTTCGGCCATATTAGAGGCAAGGAATCGTATGGGTAAACCATCTGAAAACTTGGCTGTGACATCCCATACGCCGATGGTGTTAAACAGATTATCAGGATGGAACTCGCCTTTTCCCTCAACGGTAACTGGCTGAATAGGAAAAGAACAAAGATGTGTACCCCACCCACCCGAACGCTAAAATATCCTGAATTCTTTTACTCGATTTGACATTTGATCTTTTTTCAAATTTAAGTTCTCTTCTCCAACCCCAATTAAAAGGTTTCTGCCTCAAAGCTTTCTCTTCGAGCAAATCCAACTCAAAATCTCTCCACCAAAATCTCCCCGGTCCAGAAAAAAAGGACCACCCCAAAAACACTAAAAATTTTTTGGGGGCCTCTAAAAACTCTTCGGATGACTAAAGTAACAATGTGTTTTTGATTGCGGCGCAGACGAGTGTGGCATGGGGAATGTTGGTAATTAGGCATGGCTACGTATAAATCGTTGCGAAAGTCCTTGCGTTACGTTGTGTGAGTGGAATAACATTAGGAATGGATGCAGCAAAAGCGGAAGCAAAGTATGAGATGAGGAAAAGGGCGGTGGAGGCAGTGCGCAGTGGGGAACCGGTGGCGGTGG
>CALDSX010000060.1 GCA_937924445.1 uncultured Chthoniobacterales bacterium | reverse complement strand
GGGTGCACCGGCGCCACCTGCCGGTTGCGCCGTCCGTTGGGGGAAGGGCCACGCTGTGCGGGCAGCGGGATATAGCCGGCCCGTTCCAGTTTCAGCAGGAGCGTGCGCGCCGACATCTCTTTCAACCGGCCTTGCGCGTTGCGCCAGGCCCAACGCTGGCAGAGTTCCACGCTGAGTCGCGAGCGACACCACTCGGGACGTTCGTCCAGCAGCCCCCGGATCGAAGCGATGTCCGCGCCGTTCAACCGGCGGCCTTGCATCACCAAGACGCTTGTCATGGCGAGCAAGCTACGGCAGGCACCCCTGGTGAATCCAGCAAAAAATGAACCATTTTCGGTTGCGTTCGGGGGGGGGGTTAATCTATCCTTCGGTTACAGATGGTCCCATGGTGGGACTACCTCAGCAGTTCAGCAGTTACCCAATCATATGAATGAGAACTCCCTAGACCATTGGAAAACCGAAGTTGGCACTGTTCTTGTCTCTCCTACCCGCGGGCGCCTTCTCAACATCTCAATTGCAGGGCAGGATGCCTTTTGGACTCCCGAAAATCCTAACGCCGCTTGGAATATCGGTGGCGTCAGACTCTGGTATGGGCCGGAGCCAGACTGGCACTGGGTGAAACCCGAAACGACCAACTTTGAGCATTACAAAGTGAGTTCAGGTCTCGATCCTGATTTTTGGGAAGTGCAGGAGAAAAGGCATGGTTATTTGCGTTGCTCTCTACAAGTCGAACTGCGCTGTCCATATCGTGACGTTTACGTCAAGCTGTGCATTCAACGTGAAATTGAAATGATCCCGCAAAGTCTTCTTCGGATCGCTGTGCAAAGCGTGGCGGTGCTTGCAACTACGCGGCTGGAGATCCTGGAGGGCACAGCGGGCCAGTCGGTAGATGCCTGGGAACTTTTTCAGGTTCCTTTTGGAGGCAGCATGCTCATTCCAACAGTCGGAGCCTGTTCCCCACGAAATTATTTTAATGAAGCCCCTGCAAGCGAGATTTCGTTGAAACCAATGGGTTTGGAGATCCAAAATCGCGGCGTCGCGTCTTTCAAAATCGGTATCAGCCCCGAGTGCACAACCGGACTTTTGGCGTATGTCCGTCCCGTACCGGGTGGTCATCTTGTGGTTATGAATTCCTTTCCAGTGCATCCGACGCTCTTCTATTGCGATGCGCCGGTCTCTGCGGCGGGCACCCAAGGCGATGCGCTTCAGATCTATTGCGATGATGGCAAATTTGGAGCATTTGGCGAACTTGAACACCATAGCCATGCAATTCGCTGTGGCACAGGACCTCAAAGCCTAGTGGACACATCCATCGCTCAAGTTATGCTCCTCAATGAGGTCGAACTGAGTGAATTGAAGTCAAGATACCTTCCTTCATTTGTTTAAATAAATGAGTTCTTTGAAAGCGTGTTGAGGAATTTTGTGTCAATAAGGCCTGTTCTCGAGTCTTTTTGCGTCGAGGTTTTCCGGTGCGTTTCCACTCAAGAAAAATTCAGTTTGCTAATTCGAGCCACTTGTCGTTGCAGCTCTTTTTGACTAGAATTTTAACTTATGAACAATCCGCAGGTTGTTGAAGTGCTTATCGAACGAGGAATCATCCAAACCAACCAGGCGGATGATATTATGCAGGAAGTAAATAACACTGGTTTGAGTGTTGTTGATGTTCTTGCCAATATGGAGATTCTTACGCCTGATCAGTTCTATCACGCGATCGCCCAATTTCTTGACACATCCTATGTGGATCTGAAAGGGTTCGAAGTGCCGCCTGAGTTTTTGCGGTTGCTCCCTGCGGGTCTTGCGAAGCTGCATGGAGCTCTTCCTGTCGGCATTGAAGACAATGCGATTGTCGTCGCTCTCGTTGATCCGCTCAATCTGCAAACTATCGAGGATCTCCGTTTTGCGACAGGACGTGAAATCCGCCCTGTTGTCGCTGCTGTGTCTCAAATTGAAGAGGCGATTCAGAAGTATTACGGAGCAGATGTTTCTAATATGGACGACGTTCTTGCGCAGTTGAACTCTACTGGCGTGGAGTTCGGCGTAGGAGAGGAGGCAAAAAACGAGGCGGACGTTGCCGCGGAGGCAAATGCAGCGCCAATTATCCGCTATGTGGACCTCGTCTTGCAGCAGGCGATTTTAGCCCGTGCAAGCGACATCCATTTTGAGCCGTTTGAGACTGAATTCAAAATCCGTTACCGTGTGGATGGGGCGCTCTACGAAATGGCGCCTCCTCCGAGTCATCTTGCCTTGCCAGTAATTTCTCGGGTCAAAGTCATGTCAAATCTGAACATTGCAGAGAGGCGACTGCCGCAGGACGGACGCATCCAGAAACATATCGGTGGTAAACAGGTAGACTTGCGTGTATCGACTCTTCCGACGCAACACGGTGAAAGTGTTGTTTTGCGTGTCCTCGACCGTTCTACAGTCAATCTTGAGCTCGAGAGTTTGGGAATGCCCAACAACATTCTCGAATACATCAAACGAACAATCGAAAAACCAAATGGCATTTTCATCGTCACTGGCCCGACAGGTGCTGGCAAAACAACTACGCTCTATTCTTGTCTGCGTCGCATCAACACTATTGATGCAAAACTGTTGACAGCGGAGGACCCTGTTGAATATGAGATAGAGGGGATCATGCAAGTGCCGATCCATGAAGCTATTGGCCTGACCTTCGCCCGCGTTCTCCGTGCCTTTCTCCGTCAAGATCCCGACCGAATAATGATCGGGGAGATGCGCGACCTCGAAACGGCTCAGATTGCCATCCAGGCTTCGCTCACAGGACACCTCGTCCTCTCAACCCTTCATACCAATGATGCACCAGGTGCTGTTACGCGCCTTCTCGACATGGGCACAGAGCCATTCCTCCTCTCAGCCACACTCGAAGCTGTCCTTGCCCAGCGGCTTCTCCGCAAAATCTGCCTTAGCTGCCGTTCACAATACGAGCCAAGCGATTCAGTGCTCATGCAACTCGGTCTCTCCGCTCACGATATAGGAGATAAGGATTTCTACTATGGGCGTGGTTGCGACCTCTGCAACAAAACAGGCTACAAAGGTCGAAAAGGGATTTATGAACTTCTCGATATTTCAGATCCTCTGCGGGAGATGATTAACCATCGAGCACCGACAGTGACCCTCAAGCAGAAGGCGATCGAACTCGGAATGGTCACGCTCCGCGAGGACGGCCTCAGGAACATTTACGATGGCGAAACCACGATCGAAGAGGTTCTTAAATACACCTAAGAAAAATCTCACCGACGCACCTACGAGTTATGTCTAAGCCCGCTTTGATCCAGCGGAGCATTTATTTCTCGCCGATAATATGGGTGTTTACCGGGCTACTGATCTTTGTAATAGCCATCATCTTTAAATTGGATGATATACGCACCGCCTTCCGTGGACACCGCATCAAGGTAGCATTGAACGCTGCGAGAGGTTTATGCGGGCAGGGGCGTCTCGATTTGGCACTCCTTCGACTCGGAGAGGTCTTGAGAAAATATCCCCAGGATCGAGATCTTCTCACCTTGGTGGCAACAATACACGAAGCGATGGGAGATCCAAAGGCCGTTGTTTTCTGGCGACGTGTTTTCGAAACTGCTCCGGAGGACATTAAGGCAAACCTCGACTTGGCTACAGCTTTAATTCACTTCGGCCAAGTGCCCGAGGCAAAAGCTATCCTTGACTCTCTTGTCTCAAAGCCGGAAGAAAAAACCACACCGCACAACTCAAAAATTCATGAGCTGCGCGGTCTTACTTACATGGCTCTCAATGAATATCAGTCAGCACGGAGTGAGTTTCTGAAAGCTCTCCGCTTCGATCCAGGATCCGATACTGCGGCGTTTAATGCGATCATCGCATGGTTGTGTTCAGAGCCCTCGGAAGCCGACGCAGCGCTTGCCAGCCTGAAGTCATTTTCTGGACGCCCCAAATTTGCGGAACGGGCTGCCGCTGTCTGGGTGGAAGCAGCTATTCGTCATCCCGCTATAGCTCCCACTGTTGAAGAAAAAAAACGCCTTCTGCATGCACTTGAAAAAGAGACCACACCAGGGTCCTTTCACTACAAGCTCTATCTCGATGCGGTTGCACTTTGGTGCCCTGAACAACTGCCCGACTTATTACATCAATTGCTTAGAGAGCAGGGCGATCGTCCTTGGCTTTTGGCTGGTTATTTGCGTCATCTCCGCGCACGCGGACAATCGCAGCTTGTCCGCCAGTTCCTCGTTGATTTTCAATCGAATACGGTTCTCAATCATCCTCACCTCGCGCTTCTTGATGCTGAAATGGCGCAGGAAGCCTCGGACATCCAAGGTCTTCAGAGAGCTTTGGAGCGGCCGTCTTGGGACACAATGCAAACAGCGGCATTGGCATTCAAACTCTGGCTGGCTCGCGAGACAAAAATCGTCAGTGGCAATCTCCTGGCATCGCTTCTTCAGCGAGGCAAGTCAGATCCCGATGGTCTGGCCTACGTCGCTTTACTATTAGAGAAGTGGGGCCTTCCTGAAGCTGTCGACGCCTGGCACAGCCTGGCGTTTATAGACCCCTTCTACCGACGAATCGCTTTGCCGATTGCTGAGACGAGATATCTCGAGACACATCAAACTGAAAAGTTATTGGATCTCTATGCCGAACTCGCCTCCACATCAGCAGGTGATCCTAATTACGAGATAAAGGCCATCTACCTCAGTCTCCTTCTCGAGAACTTTAACGAAGAATTGATCGAACGTGCGGAACGCCTCGTGAAAAACTCTCCAACAAATGTTGACGCCATCTGTTGTTACGCCTTTGCAGCTTTCAAATTAGGGGATTTCGAAAAAGCGCGTATGCTACTCTCCTCCCTTACAGAATCCTCTTTTTGTTCCAGCGCATCCGCGCTCATAGGTGCCGTTGTGAAAACTCATGACGATCCCGAGACGGCCGCGGCACTTCTTGATCGAGCTGAGAAGGAGATTCGACTACCTGAAGAGAGAAAGATAGCCGACATGGTCCGAAAAGACCTGACGTTAAGAGTCGGTTTCTAAACGACTTGGCTGAAGACTCAAATAAGTTTTCCTAATCTTCCGCAAAATTCGGCTTGCGCCCAGCAAGCCTCTTTTCTAATCTTTATTTTCCACCTTCACACGCTGCCCCAACACCCAAGTACCTAAAAGATTGTGAACACCGCGCCTCTTGCCTTTAACAACACCGTCCTGCGTGACGGTCACCAATCCCTTGCCGCCACACGGATGACTACATCGCAAATGCTCCCCGCAGTCGCAGATCTCGATAGTCTCGGCTTTAACGCTCTCGAAACATGGGGAGGGGCCACTATTGATTCTTGTCTCCGTTACCTTGCAGAGAACCCCTTCGACCGCCTCGACGCGCTGAAAAAGCTCTCCCCAAAAACTCCTCACATGATGCTTCTGCGTGGTCAAAACATCGTTCAGTATACGAGTTTTCCAGACGACGTCGTGCGGGCTTTCGTACTCGCTGCAGCGAAACATGGGATGAATATCTTTCGTATTTTCGACGCGTTGAATGATACGCGCAACTTAAAAACAGCCATTGCCGCCGTTAAAGAAGCCAGACAGCACGCTCAAGGCGTTATCTGTTACACGACCAGCCCTGTCCACACAGTTGAGGGCTTTATTCAATTGGGCGTCGAATTAGAGGAGATGGGGTGCGATTCAGTATGCATAAAGGATATGGCAGGTTTGATTTCTCCCTCCGTGACCTATGATCTCGTAAAAGAGCTCAAAGCGCGCCTCAAAATTCCTGTTATTCTTCACAGCCATAGCACGGCAGGGATGGCAGCCGCTTCCTATTATGCCGCCTGTGAGGCCGGTGTGGATGTTGTGGACACCTCGATTGCTCCTTTTGCTAATGGCACCGGCCAGCCTGACACCGTTCTAATGATGTCCATGCTTGAGCGCAGCCCACGCTGCCCTCACTACAAGCTCGATACGCTCACGAAGCTGCGGAATCACTTCGAAAAGGTCTACGTCGAACTCTCATCGTTTACCAGTCATACCAACGAAAAGGTGGACTCAGACATCCTCTGTTTCCAGGTCCCAGGGGGCATGCTTTCGAACTTTAAAAACCAACTTAAAGAGCAGGGAATGGCCGACAAATGGGACGAAGTCATGCTCGAAATACCCTACGTGCGCAAATGTCTAGGTTGGATCCCCCTGGTCACCCCAACCTCCCAGATTGTTGGCACCCAGGCAATGCTTAACGTGAAATTCGGGCGCTGGAAAATGATCTCCCAGCCGGCAATGGATGTTGTTCTAGGCAAATATGGCCGTCCGCCGGGTCCAGTCGATGTAAATCTCCTTGAGGAAGTGAAAAAGAAAAGTGGCCATTTCCCCATAGAGGGGCGGCCCGCGGACCTTCTTGAACCCCGAATGGAGAAAATTAAAGAGGAACTCGCATCCAAAAATCTTCCTTCAACCGATGAGGCTGCGGTTCTTTACGCAATGTTCCCTATCGAAACCGAGCGTGTGTTGACCGGCAAAGCGACCCCTGAAAAACCTCCCGCCAAGCCCTCCTCGCCTCCTGCTGCCAGTAGCTCCACATCAACAGATGGTCACGGTAAAAAAGCCCATAATCTTGTGCTCACGATCAACGGAGCAAAACACGAGGTAACCGTGGAGGAAGTCTAAGGTTCTCTTCATAAAAATTCTTTTTACTTTCAATGTTATGTTATCTACTTCGAATGGTAACGCGATCATGACTAAGAATAAAACCTACTTTATGGTGCTTCTTAGCATCCTCATTCTGTTCGCTATCGGCTCGCCTGCCTTTGCCGCTGGCGACGCTTCATTGAAGTTACCTGACGATCGCTCAGCATTATTTAATCTTTTCGGGCTCAGCCTTTCCGGCTCCGCTATTCTTTGGATAGGGCTGGGAGTTTGCGCACTGGGTATGGTCTTTGGTCTGGTTCAATACCTCGGACTTCAAAAGTTGCCAGCGCACAGCAGTATGCTTGACGTATCAAAACTTATCTACGCCACCTGCCAAACGTATTTGCTCCAACAGGGACGTCTTTTGTTAATTTTATTTGGAATCATCGGCCTGACGATGGCCTTTTACTTTGGTGTGTTGCTGAAAATGCCTCTGCCGCACGTCGGTCTTATCCTGTTTTGGTCCCTCATTGGAATGGCAGGTTCTTTTGCGGTCGCCTGGTTTGGCATACTCATCAACAACATTGCTAACAGTCGAATGGCATTTGCCTCTTTGAAGGGCAACCCTCTGGCACTTTCAGAGATACCAACGCGCTCCGGTATGAGCATCGGCGTGCTGCTTATTAGTGTCGAGTTAATCATGATGCTGATCGTGCTTAAGTTTGTGGATCCAGCGCTTGCTGGAGTCTGTTTTGTCGGGTTCGCGATCGGCGAGTCCCTCGGTGCTTCGGTTTTGCGTATCTGCGGCGGTATTTTTACTAAAATCGCTGACGTCGGCTCCGACATGATGAAGATTGTGTTCAAGGTCAAAGAGGATGATGCACGCAACCCCGGCGTGATTGCAGATTGCGCTGGCGATAACGCGGGGGATTCTGTGGGGCCAACAGCGGACGGGTTTGAGACCTACGGCGTCACCGGCGTCGCGCTCATCAGCTTCATTTGCCTTGCAGTTTTACCAGAGTTTCAATGGAGCCTCATCGTTTGGATTTTTACAATGCGTATTGTAATGGTCGGTATTTCCATAGGAGCATGGAAAATCAATGAGACCATCACCCGTGCACTTTATAATCCCAGTAAAAAATTCGATTTTGAGCATCCACTTACTGCTTTGGTCTGGCTTACTTCCATTCTATGTATCGGTGCTACCTATCTTTTGAGCTACACCATGCTTCAGGCGCAATTCGGCGATCTTTGGTGGAAATTGGCCACCATCATTTCTTGTGGCACAATCGCGGCGGCTGTTATCCCTGAATTGACACGCGTTTTTACATCAATGAACTCAGCGCACTGCCGCGAGGTCGTTCAAGCCACTAAAGAGGGAGGGGCGGGACTTACCATTCTTTCGGGAATTGTGGCAGGAAACTTTTCAGCCTTTTGGAAAGGAATTGCCATCGGTACTCTCATGCTAATAGCTTACGCAGCGAGCACGGGGATACCTGAAAATGTAATGGGTTACGCAGCGGTTTTCGCTTTTGGTCTCGTTGCCTTTGGTATGTTGGGCATGGGACCTGTAACAATCGCTGTCGACTCTTATGGCCCAGTTACAGACAATGCGCAATCGGTGTTTGAGCTTTCCACTATAGAGCAACTACCTAATGCCTCGGCTGAGATTGAAAGGGATTTTGGCTTCAAACCCGACTTTGAGAAAGGTAAAGAATTTCTTGAAGAAAACGACGGCTGTGGAAATACCTTCAAAGCCACCGCAAAACCCATGCTCATCGGTACTGCGGTGGTTGGCGCAACAACGATGATCTTTTCGCTCATTCTCATGCTCAAGAAACATGAAGGATGGGAGAGCCTGGCAAACCTCAGCATCGTCGAGCCTTGGGTCATACTCGGTCTGCTTGCGGGCGGTGCTGTTATCTATTGGTTCAGTGGTGCTTCTATGCAGGCTGTTACTACAGGCGCTTATCGCGCGGTGGATTACATCAAACAACACATGAAGCTTGACGGTGCAACAAAAGCCTCTATGAAAGACAGTAAAGAAGTCGTCCGAATCTGCACTGTTTATGCACAGCAGGGAATGATGAATATTTTCATTGCGATTTTTGCATTAGCCTTGGCTTTTGCAAATCTCAACCCCGTCTTCTTTGTCGCTTACCTTATCTCAATAGCCTTCTTCGGTCTTTTTGCGGCCATTTCGATGGCTAATGCCGGTGGCTGTTGGGACAATGCCAAGAAAGTCGTCGAGGTGGTGCTCAAACAAAAAGGGACTCCGCTTCATGACGCCACAGTGATCGGCGATTTGGTGGGTGATCCTTTTAAGGATACCACCTCAGTTGCACTGAATCCGATCATCAAATTCACCACATTGTTCGGCCTACTTGCGGTTGAAATCGCCGTTAATGCAAAGTCAATCGCCCCGTGGTTCTCAGCGATTTTCCTCGCTATTGGGTTGGTCTTTGTCATTCGCAGCTTCTACGGCATGCGAATTCCAGTGCATCATTGAAGAATTTTCTTCTGTGCAAGTGATGACTGTCGACTCTTTTCCCTAAGGCAACTCTAGAGGCTTGGGAAAGGCTTCAAGCTCAAATTAAAAAAGTCCCTCTAGTCGAACTTAATCGTCTTGCCTTTTGATTGGCCTAGGGTTCAGTATGGATAGTTGATGAATTTTCACTGGGTGCGCCCTGTTTTCACACCATTTCTAGAGACGCATCGAATTATTTCTGTCGTCCTCTACTCTCTTGCTCTGCTTTGCGCAGTTTGGTTGATTCGCGCTGATAAACCTTGGGAGCGAGGTGTAGAAGCGCGAGTGGCCAAAGGACTCGCGCCCCGTGTGAATGAATATGCCACCAGTGGTTTATGGTACGCCGGAGTGTGTAACACCCTCCTGCTCTCGATCTTGGGGGCAACAACAAGCTTTTGGTGTTTAAAAAAGAGAGAACCAAGCGGAGCGGAGATCGGAAGAGAGAGAATACTTCCTGCGGACTGTTTTGGCTCACCAAAAGTAAAGCTTTTGTGGATGCTGTTACTTCTTGCATCTTTGGGCTTTGCGCTGGCCGAAAGGGTGCCCCGTCTTACTCACAGTCTTTGGAATGACGAAGCCTACTCTCTGCGCCGGTATGTTTGGGGATGTGAGCGTCCTGCGTCCAATCATCCCGGCGGCTCTCAGTTGCAGTTTCATGGCGTCAGCTGGCAAGAAACGCTCTTTCTTAACCGTGGCGCGAACAATCACATTCTGTTCAGTGTTTGTGCGAAGTGGAGTTTAGGCGCTTGGGCGATGTTTTCAGGAGCAAAAGAGGGGGAATTTAGTGAAGTGGCGTTTAGATTCCCATCCTTAATCGCGGGGCTACTTTCGATTTTGGCCTTGGCTTGGCTTGGAGCCATTAACGGGGCGCCATTCACCGGTTTGGGTGCTGCATGCCTTCTCGCGTTCCATCCATGGCATATTCGTTATTCAACTGAAGGACGTGGTTATGCGCTGTTAATGCTGTTTTTGACTCTGGCGATGATTATGCTCATCAGAGCGCTCCGACGTAATGAGCTTCGATGGTGGCTTGGGTTTGCGGTATGCCAGGCGTTATTTATGCTTGCATTTCCGGGAGCGATCTACGAGGCCGCAGCACTTTTTATAGTCGGAATGGCCATTATTACCTTGGTCTGGGGTTTCAATTCGGGAGGGCAGAGGTGTGGGCGCCTTATTGTGGCGGAGATTATTTCAGCAATATTATTTTTTCAGCTTTATTCTCCCTCGATCCCGCAAGTTCGTCTTTATCTTCAAAGAGAAATTGCCCGGGGCACCATGGACTGGGATTGGGCAAAAGACATTTTTGCCCACCTTCTATGTGGTCTACCGTGGAAGACATGCGGGAATTCAGGTTCTCATCTTGGTCTTGGCCTGATCGATCTCGCCTCAGATCAGCCAATTACATTTTGGTTTCTCCTGGTGATAATCCCGTGCGCAACTTTAATGGGATGTTTTTTTTGCTGGCGACGGCGATTTGAGTTTGGTGCGTTAATTAGCACCGGCTTTCTCGGTCCGGTTCTGGCTTTAGCGCACAATAAACTAAGCGGAAATTTCCTTTTTAGTTGGTATTTAATCTTCAGTCTGCCGGTTCTGTCACTCTCATGTGCTTGTGCTGGCCTTCCCGTAACACCCTCCCAATCGGTTGTTCGTGCCTGGGGCCGCATCACAGTGAGCTGTCTTCTCATAGGAGTATTTGTTTTTGTCACTGCCGATGTCAGAAAGCTGCTCCGTACAATACCACGCCAGCCAATGCGTGAGGCGTCGCAGTTTGTTGGCGCGCAAGCGAAGCAGTTGAGTCACTCGATTCGCGTCGTGGCTGTCGGCACAAGCGCCGGGCAGATTGCGGTTTACGATCCCAGAGCCGAAGTTGTTGAAACTGCAGAACAGCTTCGATTAGCGTTGCGCGACGCTCATTTTGGGGGAGATGATCTCTATGTCTATGCAGCGGGATTGGAAAAGATACGCAGGCTCTCCCCCGAACTTGCCGAACTGTTAGAAAATTCACGCGTACTGGAACCTGTGGCCGAATTTAAAGGTCTCGAAGAGATGTTCAGCTACACTATTTTTCGTGCCTGCGCACAGGCTACCCAGCAGGAGGCTGATAAGTCATGAGCCCATCACTTCGGCGTGTGGCAATCACCTGTGGTCCAGGTTATGAGCCTATAGATGCCGTCCGCCGCCTGACAAATTTTTCAACCGGCGCACTCGGAGCACAGCTCGCATCTAGATTTTTGGCTCAAGGCTTTAGAGTTCTCATGTTTCGTGGAGAGATGGCAACCGCACTTCCGCCGAACGGGTTGGATGTGAGACCTTTCAGCACAGGAGCCGATCTCTTGATTAAGATTCGCCGGGCCCTTAGAGAAACAGACGAACCCTTTGCAGGCTTTTTCCATGCGGCAGCTTTGTCTGATTTTCGGGTAGCGTCAGCGCGATCTGAAGCACAACCGTATGCTGTCGGTCGGGGCAAAATACCTACGTCATCGGGTCATCTGACGCTGCGGCTCGAGCCGGTACCAAAAATCCTTCCACAGTTACGCTCGCTCCTGACGGACACGTTAATCGTGGGCTGGAAATACGAAGTGGAAGGGGATCGCAACACAGCGTTGCAAAAAGCTGCAGATCAAATCCGTGAGTGCAAAACCGATCTCTGTGTCGTCAACGGGCCAGCATTCGGTCCAGGATTTGGGGTGTTGGATGCTCAAGACGTGGTTGAAGAGGCTTCCGGGGCCGACAAACTCTTCATGATTTTGCGAAAACATCTTCAAGCACACATCTAAATTACGATTGATGAAAAAAACGAATCTGTCTTTACAGATCGCTGAGCGAGAGTTCTTTAGCGAGTCGTGCTGAGTCGATTGGAGCCTTTGCGAAGAACTGCAGAGTGAAAGATACGAGAGCCTCCAGTAGCTCTTGTTTTTGCCATCCTTGGTGCGGGTTTTTTTAATGTCCATTATTTCACTTTCAAAGGGCCACTACAGACCGGGACAAATTTTCGGGCAGAAAGCTGAGGCGCGGGTTCGAGAAGAACTTTCAACGTAATTCACAGACGGTGCTCCTAGAATTCCCCATAGCTGCGAATTACCTTTTTAGGCAAATGCCTCTAAGATAACGTTGCCACACGAAGTGGTGTCGTTTTATCTGCGAAGAGTGTATGGGAGTCGATGAGCAGGGAGATGGATTTGGCGAAATCACCTTTGTATTGAAATTCGAATTGATGAACAGAGATTTCAGCGAATCTTTCATCCCGGCCGCCTTGAACTGTCGCCTAATTAAATAAATGAAGATTGCTATCGTTTGTTACGAATATCCGCCGATTGGGGGTGGTGGGGGGCGTGCGGCGCGAGATGTTGCACGTGCACTGGTCAGGCGCGGTCATAATGTGCGCGTCTACACCGCGGCTCTCGGTTTTGGCGTTGGTGTTGAAAACGACATGGGCGTGCAAGTAAGCCGGTCGTTCGCATTTCGTGCAAGACCCTTCAGGTGTTCAGTGCCAGAAATGGCCGGTTATTTGCTGGGGTCCATACCTGTCGCCTTACGGGATCTTGCAGCATGGAGACCTGATGTGATTCATGCGCACTTCGCGGTTCCATCAGGTGTGTTGGCATATGTTCTTTCACGACTTCTGGGTGTGCCTTACGTTATTACTGCTCAGTTAGGAGATGTGCCTGGGGCGATGGGGAAGCGAACCGAGATGTTGTTTAGGATTCTCAACCCGGTGATCAGACCGATTTGGAAAAGTGCGGCTGCGAGGACGGCATGCAGTCAATTCACAGCGGAACTTGCCCGTCGTGCCTATAATTGCCCGGTTGAGGTTATCTACAACGGCATTGATCTGCCCGATGAACTTCCGCCGACGCTTTCACCCTCTGCGGTTCGACGATTTATATTTACAGGTCGCCTGGATCCACAGAAAAATCTTTTGTGCCTTCTTCATGCGTTTGCAAACCTTCCACAGAGTCACCATTGGCGGATGGATTTTGTTGGTGATGGGCCGGAGAGAGTTCGCCTCGAAAAACTGGCCTCTTCTCTCGGACTAATGGACAGGATTTGTTTCCGAGGTTGGGTGACCCCAGAACAGGTTCGCGATTTTCTACAGCAAGCGGAGGTCTTCGTTATTCCCTCACGACAAGAAGGGATGCCCCTCGCTGTGTTGGAAGCACTCCGCGCTGGGTTGGCTGTGATTGGGTCAGATATCGGTGGCCTTGCAGACGTGCTTCGTCCTTACGTGAATGGATTAAGCTTTCGAGCGAGTGATCCCGATGAGTTGTGTCAATGCTTGTCCCGGATGATTGAAGATCCAGGTTTTTTGTCTGAGATGCGCGCGGGGAGTCGTCAACTTGTTCGCGAGTTCGATATAAGTAAAATCTCGGCCTCTTATGAGGCGGTACTCGGGAGGGTATCTCATTCCGCGCTCGATTCTTTGGGATAAATAACCCGCGCAGGATTTCCGACTGCCACGCAGCCTGGGGGCACGTCCGCAAGCACAACCGCCCCAGCGCCAACCTTGCAGCCATCACCAAGTTTGACGCCGCCGAGTACCGTAGCGTTGGCACCGAATTCGACGTTATTGCCAACCACAGGTGAAGGGCCACCTGGGTGGCGGTTGCCTAAGGTTACCCCGTGTCTGAGAACGCATTGCCGACCGAGCACAACGTCATTGTTCACAACTAACCCCTGTCCGTGATGAATTGCTAGGCCTTCCCCGGCGACAACCCTGTATCCCAGCTCGACTCCGAGTATCCATTCGACGACTAAAATATACAAGACAAGAATTGGGGAACATAGAATCCAAAGCGGTTTTGGAAGCGCGCGAGCTGACGCCGCCAATCGGTAAAAGACCACGAGGAAGAGGCCCTTTGGGTTCGACCTATTAGCGGCAAAATCCTGTTGAAGAATTTTAAAGAGCTTTCGCATGGATTGAATGTCCAACACCAGCAAGGAATAGATTCACGTTTCGCTCAGTCTGATGGTTTTCTGCGACAAAACGAGCAGCTCCGAGGGCATAGCGGCACAAAATCTCCGAGGGACCTTCGAGCCATTCCGCAGCAAAACGCACCAACTCGTCGAAATTATCATTAGCGACCTCTCCTGCATGAAACCTCTCCAAAACTCCGTCGCAGTCGACCGAAAGCGACAGAATGGCTGTTTTGCCAAGCCCGGCTTGAATAAAACTGTTTGCAAAACCTTCAGATATCGAAGTATTTACAAAGATACGTGCTCGGTCGTAATACTCCTGAACGTGGTGGTAAGGCACAAACTCGATCAGTTGAAGATTCGGCACCGACTTTGCGTCAATTTGCACTTTGCGAAATAGTTTCTTATCCTCAGGCGGACAGATCATTATGCATCTTTTATCCGGCAGAGCTGCTGCAAGCCGCACAAATTCAAGGGGACGCTTGATCGGCTGACAACGCGCCACCCAAAGCAGATCAATGTTCTTTTCAAACTGTGAGGGCGCGGAACGTGGCAGAATGAGATTGCGATACATGCTGCATCTGATCCCACGGGCTTCCATCATTCTCTGTTGCTTGTCAGACATCGCAAAGATGATGTCACACCGTCGCATGGCAAAATCAAATAATCGCCCGCGAACACCGGTCTCCCGGGCAAATGATCCGTCGGCCTCGGTGTCCAAACCACAAATGAAAACAAGCTTGAATTTCAGCAAGGGACGCCAGAGCCATAATAAAAACAACCATGCTGTCCAGCCAAGCACCAGAACAAATTGTGGTTTCTTGTTTCTAATCACATTGAACACGACAGGAGCCGCCTTTGGTATATCTGCCGATTTGCCTGTATGAAAAGGCCCGGCAGCCAAACATTCTACGCCCTGATGCAGCGCCGCTGGACATGGCGCTGTTGAGCCGTAAGCGATGCAAACTGAATACCCTCGTGCCGCCAGCTCCCGAGACAGCAGCGCAACCTGCAGTTCTGCACCTCCAGACACAGCGTCACTCGCTTTCTTCAATAGAAGATGCGCTTTGCTATTTAAAAAAAGGAACTCTGTGGAACTCTCCGTGCTCCGTGGCAAATTCATAAAATTTTTCTCTAAGATTAGTCATTCTTTTTGATGAAAATTCATTTTTATTTGCCAGAAAAATATCTTCCTGAACCTGAAACTGCGCAAAACTGGGAGTTAGAAAAGCCCTTTAAACTTCACGAGAGTGGAAAGATCGCTGCAGCGCAATGCTGGATCTGGCAAACATGGTGCGTGCTGAAAAAAGCCGATCTCAACGTTCATCTCACTCACACACTGCCAGATTCCGGCGTGGTAATTTCGCTTGCCGGTTTTTTGGGCAAAAAGCATCGCCCATCCACAAATGTTTTTTTCGTTGCAGTGGCGGCAGACTGGACTCCACATCCGCTGGCCGACTGGCATCTTGTTCAGAACGGGCGTCAGCAACAACTTGTTCCTTGTTCCACCTACATTCCGAATTGGACCCAGCCAAATTTAATTAGGCGGAATATTTCTCGAAAACCAATCGTCGAGAATGCCGCTTTTTATGGTGACCCCGCCAACCTGGCTGCCGAGATGAAAAGCTGGCCATTCAGACGCGAACTTTCTAACCTTGGAATAAATTTTGAGATCTACCATGCTGACCGGTGGCATGATTACTCGAAAGTGGATGTAGCCATTGGCATCCGATCTTTCAACAAAGCCCGATACCATCACAAGCCGCCCACGAAACTTTTTAACGCCTGGCTGGCAGGGGTTCCTTTTATCGGAGGAAATGATTCGGCATATGAATTCGAACGAAAAAACCCGCTGGATTTTCTAAAAGCAACATCTCAAACCGGGCTTGTGGTTTGTCTGCGAAGGTTAAAATCAGATCCTAATCTCTGGGAAAAAATGAGTGAGAACGGCTTACGAAGAGCCCATGAGGTGAGTAGATCTGCCATTGCTAAGCGTTGGGTTGAGTTTATAACTGCAGAACTTCCATCAGCTCACGCGGTTTGGCGCTTTGAATCAGAAAAAAAAAGATGCGCACGCTTGCTAATTCAGCGGGCGCGTCTCGCACTTTTGGAGCGCCTGATCCGGTTTATTTCCTGAACGAGTTTTGCGCCCAGATCTCGGCAGATTTTCCACAAAAACGCATCCTTTCAAAAAACAGACTTGCTGCCCAAAATATTCCGTTAAGAAGTGCCTTACTGCGATCGGGCCATGAGATCCCATCTGCCGTTTGGCCAAGTGCTCTGAGTGCCTGTGTGCGGCTATTTGGTCTCCAATTGTGCTGCAGATCCACACGGGTTCTGATTTCCTCTGCTTCACGTCTGGTCTCTTCAATTCGAGATCGTGATAATGACCCCTTGTGAATCCGATAAGCCACGAGACGCTGCCTGAGATTGTCACCCGTGGCGTTCCGTAGAATTCGCATCCAAAGATCATAATCCTGGCAAATGCGAAACCTTTCGTCATAGCCTCCGACCCTTTCGACAGTCTCCCGTCGAAACATTACCGAGGTATGAATAAATGGATTATCCCACATTAGCCACCCAAGGATTTCTTCTTGCCCGAGTGGAACAGACAAAAGGCCTGTTATTATACCATTGGGGTTAATCACAACTCCCTGAGTGCCCAGCAGCGAAAGTCTAGGGCGTCTTTCAAATTCCTGCACCTGCAACGCGATGCGGTGAAAGTGGGAGAGATCATCGGCGTCCTGTCGGGCTACGAGGGGGGCTCGCGAGGAGTTCAAAGCAACATTGAGGGCGAATGTCTGCCCACGATTTTCACCCAAAGATATCACGCGTAGACGTCGATCATGTGTTCTTGACAACCGCCAGAGCGTTGAATCCGACGAACCATCGTCAACCACAATTAACTCTAAATTCTCGAACGACTGGCCTAGGATAGTTGCCACAGCCGCCTCGATATCACGCTCGGCATTATAGGCGGTCATAATGACCGAAACTGCGGGATCAGCCATGCGTTAGCCTCTCGAAAATCTCCCCATGGGCATTCAGCCAAGCTTTATTGTTGAAAAGACGCTCGGCTCTCCTCCTCGCCTGTGAAGAGTAGCTTTGGTAACTCTCCATAACCTGGACCACAGCCTGAGCAACTAGCTCCCCACACATTTTGGGTTCATTGTCAAAATCATCCGCTGCGGGGATCAAAATTCCGCCTTCCTGTCCGACCATTTCTGGTAGCCCACCGTTCGCTGGTCCCACAATCGGTAGCCCCGAAGCCATCGCCTCGGCAACCACCGTAGGGCAGGGGTCCATTTGTTTGCAATGCAACAATATGTCATGCCTCCGGTAAATCTCGGGAGCTTCTTGTCGAGAAAACGGCCCCTCAAAAGTCACAATCTCTCTTAGACCCTGTTCATGCACCCAACGGGCGGCCTGCTCCTCTGCTTGCGGCCAATTCAGTGGGCCAACGACAGAAAGCCGCGCCTGAACACCGGCGCGCCGCAAGTGCCCAACTGTCCCAATTGCCAGACGCACCCGGGCAGGGGAGGCATGAGTTCCGATAGCCAAAATCTTTAACTTATCGGCACCGCGTCGAAAGCATTCTGCTGGATTGAATTTCTCCAAGTCAACGGGATTTAGCAAAATAACCGACAGACCTTTGTATTTGCCGAGCATACGGTCCGCACTGCGCTGACAAAACTCGCTCTGATACACGACCCGAGAGGCAAGTAGAAGCCCGCGCCGCATCGGCCGATTCCATCGCGGATACTCCGCACCCGCCCAAGCCCGGTAGGCCACGCCGTTCTGGTTCCAGACCAGCTTCGCCCCGTGTCCAAGTGCCCAGCGCACCGTTTCGTCCCAAAATCGTGGGAGTGCGCTGCTTACAAGGTAAAGCACTCGGTAGCCCGCAGCGCTGTCGCCAAATCTCTCTGCCAAAGCCACAAGCTTCACACGCCCACCGTGGATCCTCCCATCCAACGCCCCGCCCAGTCCGAGCACTCCTTGTGCTGATCTCCATAATGTCCTCCGCAGCTTTTTCCGGAAGCGAAGTCGCTCCGGCAACTCTAAAACCCACTTTGCAGCCTCCCTCCAACGCCACGGCACAACCATTATCAGCGCACGTATTCGGTTTCCCCTCATCCTTCCGCCACCATCTCCGCAAGCTCCGCAAAGCGGGCCGCCACCGTTCTGCCCGACTCGCGCGACATGATGAGCGCGCCATCCCAATCGGTGATCCTTTCCTCGTCTCCAACCACGCCACTTCGTCTTCCGCATTCAAATTCAGACGGCATCAAAGTTGCGTTCCAGGGCCGCGCCTGACCTCGTAGCGACTCCAGAAAAGGTCGCAATTCAAAAAAGATCGAAACGCTTCTACCACCCTCCGCCAACGAACGCAGCACGGCCCGGTCGTTATGAGCCACAAGCTCTAAGTGTGTCATCATGTTGTTTTCTACAAAACGCACTCTGCACGCCTCCATCCATTTTCGTGTGGAGTTCAAAAATGCCGCTCCTGCGGAACTCTCGTTGCTTCTGTCTTTAACACGCACGCGCAGCCCACCACGGACCATCCGTGCAAGCCCCCTTCTGATCCTTGTGCAGAAGTTGGGTTCAAACTCATGGCTCCAGATCTGCCTCGCTTCAGCACGCGCTACGACAGATGAGGTATCATTCAGAATCTCACCGAAGCGTTTTGCCAACCGCTCCGGTTGATGGCTCTCCAAAAAATCCTGTCTCAGTCGACTTGTTCGGTTGCGGATCTCGCGGGTATAAAACTCCTTTGTTAGGAGTCTCACCCCTTCAGCGACGCTATTGAAAAGCTGATCTGATGGAAGCAAATCACGCGACACACCCACAGGCGTGCTTAGCAAAGGGCAGCCTGCCGCTGCCGCCTCGAGAACGGAATGTGGCCCCCCCTCCCAACGCGACGGTATCAGATAAAGATCAATCAGGTTATACAAAAGGTTCAGCTCGCTTCGCGGCAAAATGTTTGCTGGATAATCATCAGCCCGCAACGTTTCATCTCCAATAAATGCGCAGCGTACTCCTTCAGATTGAAATGCCGACCGCAACCAGTGGCGCCTTGGCCCAGCCAGAACGGGATAAACCGGCACTCCTTGTTTCCTCGCGGCCAGCACTATTTTCAAAAACACCTCGGGCGCTTTTTGTTCTTTTGGGCACCCCGACATTTCGGTATCCCGGTGAAAATTTCCCACAAGAAACGCTCCCTGCGGTGCCGCAACTCTCCGATGCATCGCGGCAAGTGCTGGATCATCCGGTGGCAGCGGGCGAAAAACAGAGCTATCAACCGCGTAGGGGGCAAAAACCACCGGCAGCCCCAATTGTTCAAATTGCTGGAGTGCCTCTTGCGACCTCGCCACCCACAAATCCACCAGCGCGCTGCCTGCAAGAAACGACGGATGTTGTGCGTAGATAAAGGGCGGGTTATCCGCCAACGCAATCACGCGCTTTTTCGCGAGTTGCTCCTGTGGCAAACGCAGCAACTTCCACCACCAAACGGCCAGCACCGCTTCTGCCCGGTTAAAAGAACTCTCGGAACCATAGGCCGCAACACCGCGCTTCAAAAGGCGCAAATCCTCGTCAATCGCCCATCCCCGCCCGTCTCCTTCAGCAAAAAAAATTCTCACAAGCTGTTGACGCGTTTCCTTATCTCTTCGGCCACCTTTGCGCCGACTGCCTCCCAAGTAAAATGCCGTCGGCCCAGTGTTTCGGATGCGTTGCCCATCCGCTGCCTCAACCCTGCATCGCCGGCCAGACGCTCGATCGCTTCCGCAAGCACGCTAGGATCGCACGGCGGCACGAGGAAACCGTTCTTTCCATCCACGACGCGGTCCGGCGTTCCACCCACACGCGTCGCAACAATTGGCAGACCACTCACCAACGCTTCAGAAAGAACAACCGCGGAGGGCTCTCGCCGACTGGGGAGACAAAAAATATCGCTCGCCGCAAGCAAACCCCGCACTCTGTCGAGCCCCACACGACCGTGAAAAAAGCAACCTTCCGGCGCTCCGCCCGCCTCTCTCTCGCTGACACCCGCCACATGAAGCTCGACAGCGACGTGACGCCTCCGCAGAATCTTCACCGCTTCAACTAACTCCGGCCCGCCCTTGCGTTTCCACTCAAGGCCCACAAAAAGCACTTTCACTATGCCGCCGTTTTTTCGTTGCAACCGGACGTTTGTCACAGGCTGGCAGGCATTCGCTCCGCAATACACAACCGCCGTGTTTTCAAGCGGAATAGAGTAATCTTCAACGATTGAATTGCGGCAGAACGAACTCGTCAGAAGACAGCATCTCGCGTTTGCATAAATGGCTCGCTCTCGCTCAACCCAGTCCATGGGAGCCTCCGGCACAAACGTGCGAACTTCATACCGAAAGTTCGCCTTGTAGGTGTGGTCGGTATAAACGAAGTGTGGCACACCTGGATGAGATGCGTCAAAAAGCGATTGGGTTTGAATACTAAAAACAGGCTGCCAGCTCATATCGGCTCGCCATTTTTTCAGGCGCTTCCACGCTGCACGCGTTCGCGACGCATAAATCCGCGGACTTTGCATTTTCCCAAGCGTGCTCTTTGGGTGACTTAAAAGCGCCTCAGCCATTGTGGCCAACAGAGCAAACGGGCTCTCGCACAACACATCCCTCCAGATATCCACGACACGCAATTCACAAGAAGGAAAATGGCGCCGCAAAAAATCTTCCACAAAAGGATTCTGTTGCGAGAACGACCCCTCTTTGATGAATAGAATTTGCCGCGGCTTACTCATCACGCGCCACAAGCCATTTGACCAGCTCAATATACTCCCGGCACATTCGCAAACCGCAGGGACCTTCCTGGAAAATTCTCGTCCTCAGTTCCGACCGCCGTTGCGTGATCTCTTCCACAGCCCCCGCAATGTCATCACCCAACAACACCCCAAACTGCTCTCCCTGTTCCGCCGTCCCACCGGTGTCGCGCGTGTAGAGAAGAGGCAAGCCACACTGCAATCCCTCAGCCACATGCATGGCTCCCGGTTCATACCGCGATGCGCTCACATAAATATGGCACGCTTTTAGCAGCCGTGCTAGCCGAATGCCCGAGCACGGAGAAAAAGTCCTCGCTGTCTTCCATTTGATTGTTTTTGGCCATCGCCCGATTACCCAAAACTCATGGCCAGCTAGTTTTCCATTCGAAATCAACTCATCAATCTGGGAGTAAACATCAAAACCCTTCGCCATGTTATCCGACCAATGATGCGTCACTATCCGCACCGGTCCATTCTGAGGTGCCGTTACTCCAAAAGGATGAAACACGCGTGGATCAGCCCCAGGCCGTATTACCCGATGCGGCCGCTTCATCTTAAACCAGCGCGCTGCGTGATAATCCCGCAGCCACTCCGAGACAAAAACTGTTGCGTCGGCAACTGCGTCGGTTCTGGCAAGCAGACTGTCCATTTCCTCGGTCCCCTTGCGGATGTCATTGTCATTAATCCGGTGCACACACCGGAGACGCGAATTGCGGCGCTTTGCCTCCGAAACGTCTTCGACTCCAAACGACAGTTCACCTGAAAGACCCGCATGAGTGTAGAACACACAGTCCACACGTTCATCTAGGCAGAACACTACCCGCCACCCGTGCCAGCGTAGCACATCTATCATCAGACGAACCCACTGGTTGCCACCACCCCAGGGCCCCCGGCGGGGACGCATGTTGAACGCAATCGTCAGTCGCTCTTTTCTCGCCCCACTCATGACAAACTCGAAAGAAAAGACCGAATGTTTTTTTCAACCAGCGCACCCCTCATATAGCGCGACCGCTTCCAATTCGACACACGCGGCTGAGGCAATAGCATCCCTAGCCACCGTTTCAAAAGCCCCCGCACCCCCGTCGGATACCGTTCCATGATATTTTCTCTTGGGCCAGCGTGAGGCTTCTCCAGCGAACTCCGCCGAAGAAAACAAAGATGCAAACACCGCAAATCTGCCTCATCCCATCCCACCTGTTCATGAAGGTTCAAACGCGCTCCGGCATGGTAGCCGTCTCGAAACCGCACGTTGCCTCCGTGCAGTCTTTCCTTGATGTCCTCCCCATCCCATGAGTCGATTGCCGCAAAGTTATACAATTTTGTCACGCTCCGGCAGGGTGGCGCTAGATACCCGGTAGCGCGCCCGGAGGCGCTATCAAACGACATACAATTCAGACTATTCCCAAGCACCATCCAGCAGTCTGAAAACTCCCCGGCCGCAACACGGGAACGGAAACGTGCTAGTCCCGCGGGATCATAAATCTCGTCACCATCTACCCCAAACACCCAGGTGTTTGACCCTGCTAACCCACGGATCAGCCAGTGAGACTCACGCGGATGCCCAATACGGTGGATTTCCAGAGCGGGAATTTCCTGTGCAAGAGTTTTGGCAACTGCCCAGGTGCCATCTGTCGAACCGTGGTCGGCCAGAATTATACGGTCGCAAAACCCTACAATGCTGCGGACAGACCATGCAAGATGCAAATCCTCATTCCGGCAGAGCACAATACCGGTGATCGTCAGAGGCGCTTTCACCGCTTGCCCTTGACGAGAATCCACATCCATGGGCCGTCGCGCTCCACACGGAGGAGTTGGTCAAAGTGTTTGAGAAGAAGCCCAAACACATCCTCCGTTCGTTCCCAATCCACCGCCTCAAAAGCGCCACCGCCCTCCTCCATGTTCGAGGCGATGTCATAGATTGCGAGCCCTTCAGGCTTTAAGACCCGCGCGTGTTCCCTGAAAAACGCCTCGAGATCAAAGGCGTGGTCCACGCAGTTGGTGTAAAAGAAATCTATTGAGTTATCAGCATAGTCCAAGTGCATGAAGTCGCCCGTTTGCACCCAGGGATTTCCCTCCCCGGGATTAAGATCGATTCCCACCGCGTTGCGGAAGCCAAGATCTCGTAGCACCTCCACCTCTGTTCCTTGACGGGCGCCGGCGCAAAGCGCCACAGCATCCTGTCGCAGAAGCCCGGGTAAATGGCGGAAACGGCGGAAAAAACGCAGTCGAAAATTGAAAATGTCCTCATTGCTAAACCCGCCTTTCATCTTCAGCATCTCCTCCAGCTTGAGTTTCTGGTGGGTCAAATACTCCTCGTAGTCTGCGTAATCGCGAGTGCGAATCCCTCTGCCGTCACGCTGTTCCTTCCAGCCACTTCCGCCGTGATGTTTGCGACGCACCGGGTGTTTGTCGCGGTCATGCACATATCCGGCATCCCTGCGCTGTCGCAGCTTCCTGTAGTAGCCATACCCTCCCGGAGTGAAACGGTGAAGGAGACTTTTTACAAAAAAACGCGGGTGAGGCAGGACTGTGGCAAGATTTTTCAGGAACGTTTTCATTGTGCGGTTGGAATTATTGCGAACCGTTGTTCTTGCAGGATAAGCGACCAACCAGCAGGCCGACGCCGGCCTCAAAATAAAGCAGGTCGTGTTTGATAATGCCTACATAATGACGGGCGGTGGCGTTTTTGCGGCGGAAAATCTCCCAGCTTATCTCATAGGTGGTTGGTAGCGTTCCCCCTTTACCGTGAGAGGAACCGGCAACGGCAAAAAGGGTTTGCTCGAGAAAAATATAATGTCTCGAGTCGTTCTCGAAAATCTTAAGAAAGTCCTCCGCCAGTTCAAAATGCACCGCCCGCTTGGGCATCAGACAAATTCCTGAATTTACAGACTCCCACAAATCGAGCCCGGTTTTTTCCTTGATCATTTCGCGTGGTGAACAGTAAGTCTCCCTAAGGTCCTTCATAAAATGACACGATCCCGGACGCGCGGAGGCCCACTCAATAATCTCAACCGGTCGCCGATAAAAAATCACATCCGTGTCCAGCACAATATAATCGTCGTGAGGGGCAAAAACTGCGCAATCCAGAAACTTCAAAAACCAGGGATGTCTCTTACGATTCGATGCAGCCACTGGATAGGGCGCAAGCGCATCGCTCATCCGCGCGTCCGCCTCGTTTCGTGGTACAATATATGCCTCCGGAACCACCCGGCAGACCGCATCAAAATCCGCTGCCGTCATAGTGCCGTCATCATGGATGAACGTTTCCCACCGCTGCTCTGTGGCCCATTCGAAACTCTTCAGCGCCATCAGACCCATTTTTCGCGTTGTGCCTGACATTAGCAAATGAACGGACACGGGCCCTTGCCATTTCTGGTCGGGACGGTGGAGGCCGGTGACAAGACCTCCAACAATGTCGCGAAGGAACCAGACTCCCGCTGCCTTGACGGGCTTTGGCAGTAGACGTTTCGGCTCAGCGCTCATCGGGCAAGCGGAAAGAGCCTGGGGCTGAAAGCGAGATCAAGAAGTTTCGAAACCAGCGCCACAGCAAACAAACGCAACTGGGAAATCTGTCCTCCCAACACTTTCGGACCTTCAAGAAAGACCATGCCTCGCCCTCCGGACTCTGGCCCACTTCCAAAAACGACCCCGTCTGTTTGAAACACCTCAACTTTGTGGAACAAACGTCGCGCGTGGGTTACTGCAATGCAGGTGCCGAGCCCGAAATCCTCCATCGGCGCAAAGTCATCCATCAGAACGCAACCGCGGTCAGCCAGAAGCAGGGTTGCCCACGCAAGATCATGGAACACGGCAAAAAGATCATGCCCTGCGTCAATAAATATGAAATCAAACCGCTCGCCTCTGCGGAAACTTTTCGGCAGGAGCCGTGTGGTTTTTCCTGTCCGCTCCTCGATACGGCCCTGCAACCCGTCCAGTTCGGGGCGGCTCCACACATCGGAGCGGGAGAGAGTCGCAACCTCCTCTTTGCCATCCCTACGGATCGGCCAGCGTTGCTTCGTCTCAGGGCTGAGCATGTCTAGGGTTACAATGTGGAGATCCAGTCCATATTTGACAGCTGCAGCGGAAATAATGAAACACCCGAAGCCGCGCCCTGTTCCAATCTCAAGCACTCGCTGCGGACGTTTGTTCTTCACAATCCTATCCAGAACCAAAGCCCGCTCAAAATTAGCCGCCCGAAAAATTCCTCCTTCCTCCTTTAGCCCCAGCAAATTACCGAAAAGGGAAACTTGCTCAGCGAGTTCTTTGTCTGGCTCCTGGAGAAAAGAAGAGCTTTGTTGCTTGGACATTTCCGAAAATGCGGGCATGAAACAAAAAAACTGTTAGACCGGCGAGGGAACCTTTTCCCTCAAGGCATAAATGTGTGAAATCTCACACGTCGCCACGAGGAAATAGCCTTTCGACTTCAAAAAATCGGAAGTTTCACCCGTTACGTCTTCAACAACGACAACCCACGGTTGGCGTCGCTCCCAATCGTGACTGCGCAAGACAAATAAATCATGGCCTTCGCAGTCCACCATTAGGAACCCAATCTCAAAAGGTTGTGGCCACACACGATCGAGAATCTCCTTCAGAGTTTCCGTGCGCATTCGGACAATCCTCCCATCGGGCAGAGATGTTCTCTTCTCCGAGCCAACGATCGCTGAAATTTCGTCGGTATTTGCAAACAAAAAGTCCACATCCCGGGAATTGTCTGATACCGCCGCGCAAACTTGTGTATCCTCCGGGCGAAGAACCCGGTGCAACTCGACAAGAGCGGGATTCGGCTCAATGGTTACACCTCTCAATCCGCGAATATAGAAAAGAAAAGAATTGGAAAACTTCGCAGGGTGGTTTGCCCCCACATCCACATAGTTTTTCGGAATGTTGGGGCATAATTTAACAATTGCTTGAAGGATACCGTCCTCGCCCAACTGTGAAAAACTTGGTCTTCGAAACAGAGCGGCCCACTCAAAAAAGGTTGAAGGGACGCGCCGCGAAAGGCAATAGCTCAGGACGCGCGACGCAATCTTCATTAGAATCTTTTTCAGAAAAGACCTCAGCTGGTTGATGAAGCGGAAAAACACAGTTATAAATAGAAGAGATATTTCTTTGTGTAAGCGGCTCAAGGCTACCCTTGGCTTTAAAGACTGCCGCTAGGTGGATGTAAATTCTTTATATTTTTGGACGATTTTTGAGGCAATGGAGTTTAATTCATGGCGTTTTTTGATCCACCGTGACCAATACCAGTTTAGAGCGCCCTTTGCCATGACACCGGAATAAAACATCGGGTAAGGGCCCTTATAGAAAAAATTATCAAAGCCGACTGCGCTCCAATACCAACCCCCGAGACCGACCTGAGCAAAGAGCGGATAGAGTCGCATGAGCAGACGGAAAAATGCGCAAGTAATCAAGTAAGCATCCCCAGCGAGCGGACTTCGACGGTGCAAGGCCGTTGCCCCTCCTTCGATCTGAAAGCACCCGCGCTTCTTCCATTCTTCGGGGATAGGTGCCGCAAAGTGTTCGTTGATTTTCTCGAAAGACCATGCGGTTCCTTCGCCTTGCGATATCGCGTTGCGCAGACAGACCTCAAGCACGTCAAGACGCCACCACGCCGGGTGCAGGTGAAAGCGTGGCGCCTCCCTCGTGTCCAGACGAAGAAGCCCAGACGATTTTCCATTGACAAATGTCCCTCGGATCAGGTAGCGCCGGTTGTCCCATCCCATTAGACTAGTATAAACGCCGTCGAGCTTCTCCATGAGTTGTGGGAGTTCTTCGTTGAGAAACGTTGTGTTGCAAGGAGCCCAAGGCAGATGCTCCTCAAGCAAAAGGTAGCATAAGTCGAAGTTTTGTTGCCGAAGCCAGACGACTCCGGGCAGCACAAACTCCGACCATGACTGCCTGCCTTCAGGGCGCTCGGCCGCAAGAGGAAGGCCTTCCGCCTCTTCAGCAGTCAAGCCGCAGAAATAAAGCGGGGGATGGTCCGGCCAGAAACGCTCAAGCAACTCCGCCATAAACGGTGCGAGCCATCGGTAACGATGGTAAACCGGCGAGAGAATAGAGAGTTTCATTTAATCTGCGTTCACGACTTGGAGAAGGCTGCGACCAAAATCCGCGCTGGTATGACCATTTAATACATAGGTCCTTGCGTTGCCTTCCAGTCGCGTTCTCATAGCGGTGTCAGTCAACAGAAGGCTTATCGCTTGCGCCAATGCGTTATCATCTTCGGGCGGCACCAGCCAAATATTTTCCCCGTGTTTAAGACCGGATCCGTCCCACAACCCTTTGGTGGCGCTCAAAATAACAGCCCGCCCGCAGGCCATCGCCTGGAGAGTTGCGCTATGGCCCGAGTCGCGCGGCTGATTTTTAATTGGAATAACCACCAACCTAGCCGAGCGGTAAAGTTCTCTCAGTTCCGGCCAACTTGCGTCTCCATCCACCGTTGTTTGAGCCGGAATCGTTTCTGCTTTAATAGAGAGCCGCGTCACAATTCGGCAGCGTCGCTCCCCAATTGCCCGAAGCAATGTGGCATAATCCCGCAGCGTATCCGAACCCACGCTGAGTACATCGAAACGGCTTTCGCGGGGCGCGGGAGTCCAGAAGTTAACGTCAATGCCGAACCAACAAACTGAAGCCGACGGCCATCCTTCGCCAAAACGGCTATTGTAGACAGCGGCATCCCCCTCGCCGAGCACCACAACACGCTCCGCTTGCGAAAAAAGGGTCCGCAAAAAGCGGAGCCGAGCCTTTCCGCCGGGCTGGTTCTCTAACCCCTCTGCGATCCGGTAAAGGCCTTGTGAGATCACTACCAGCCTGCTGTTGCGAAGGCAACCAGCTTTTTTCAAAAACATGATTGGCAGCCCTGTGCCATCGGTTGTCGCGACAATCGCGTCGGCCTTTCGAAGCACGCATAAACTTTGGATCGCAAATGTTACTGGAAAACTCAGGCCGAACAGACGACTGAACAGCTTTTCAAAGGGATGGAGAAACGGCTTGAACCAGATAAACCCAGGCCGAGCTTCAATCAAAAGGGACTCCCAACCCGCTTTTTCAAACTCTGGCAAACCGTAAAGAAACTCGTTTGGGGCCTCGCCGCGTGCAATTGCCGCCAGCAGTTCCTCCCGACCGCCGCGGAAGAGAAAAACAACTCGCTGTTTCATGCGTTATCATGCAGCATAAAAGTTCTTCCATCCCGTAAGGTGGTGGCCGCTTTCATGACAAGCCGACGCAAAGGCCTGCTTTTAAAAGATATTTTCTTCTCAAGACGATCCGCAAGCCTAAGCGCCAGATAAACGAGATAGTTGTAGTTCCAAAAACCGTTGTGTTTATGTGAAATCCGCGCTATTTCCTCAAGTCTAGGCCATCCTCCGGAAGCACTCTTTGTGGACGAATAGACGCGGAAGCGCGAGATGAGGGTATCAATAGCCACAATGGAGAACGTCTTTTCCACCTTCAGGAGGAAATCCCAGTCGAGAACGTAGTGGAGGGATGTGTCAAAAGGGCCATGCTGTTCCCATGCTGCACGGGAGTAAAACGAGGAAGGTTGGGGCACAAGACAAAGTGTTTTGTGAAGCTTTTTGGAGTAGGGGGTAAGGAAAGGTGGTTTTACCACGCAGCCATGCTCATCTATTTTTTCCGTGGCACCATAAATAACACCGGCATCAGGGTGAAGACTGAACCCCTCCACAATAGCCTGAACAGCCCCAGGAACGAGCACATCGTCAGAATTGAGATAGGCCAGAATGTCTCCAGTCGCCCGCGCCATCCCTCGGTTGATCGCATCCGCTTGCCCCTTGTCCGGGCCACTTTCCCAGTATGCCAGGTGACGGCTGTATTTTTCGATTATAGCCAGTGTGCCATCCGCTGAGCCCCCGTCCATGACGATATATTCAATATTCGGATAATCCTGGCTGAGCACACTTTCAATGGTCTCAGTTATAAAACCCGCTTGGTTTAATGAGGGAGTTACAATGGACACCCGCAGCGACGGCATAAGTGGGAGAGCACTCAAAAAAGTCAAGAGGAGAAAGCAAGAATCTTATCGAGCTTGTACTTCAATGCCTCAATGTCAACATTGTAATCGGTGTCTAGCCCCCGCTCAGGCTGTGACGGTTCCACAGGGAGAAGATGATATTCGTTGCCTAGCGCATGAGCCAACGTGTAATAACAGTTATTTTGCTTGTCAGTTTTAGACCTTATTTCCAAAAGTCGGCAGTTTTGAGGCGCATACACAAGTGCTGGAAGCCCGCCTCCATGGTTTCCGACGATCAATTTCGCATTTAATGTAGATCGGACCTGATCGTCGGGTGATAAAACCTCGAGATGGACAATCCGAAACCCATAGGCACGGAGAAGATTTGTCACATCCGACTCGTTGACCGTTCTCCGGCATCTGGCCTTGGAACGACTGATATAAACCAATTCTTTTGGCTCTGTGATCTCCCTTTCGAAATGCTGGCGAATACGGTTTCGGACAAGCCGAATGAACTCCGGACGATGATGCCCAATCGGCGCGAGCAAGTCGCAAGTGATAAGATGTTTCACCTTGAGTCCTCGGTAAAAACTCGTCCGGATCAGCGGTCCCGAAAATCCCAACCAAAAAAGGCTCCGTTCCTGGAAGGATCGAATAGATGATGTTTCTTCCGTGAGAATCGCCGGGCTGTCCCAGCCATACTTGTCAGCCAACAAAATCAACCGAGGAATCGCCTCGCACAGCCAGTGGTAAACAGAGAAAGCGGAATGATGCGTGATAAACAGAAGAGCTCGCGAGGCGCGAGCCACGGGATATCTCAAGGCACCCAACCATCTTCTGAGAGAAAAAGGACCTCGTGGGTTGATCCTAATCTGACCTGAACGCGGATCCCACACTTTTCGACCTTTCCATTCGAGAATGGGAAAAGCCCAAACGCCAGCGTTTGAAAGGTGATACTCAAAAACTTCTTCGCATCTTGTGAGAAGTTCGTGCTCAACCATATTAACCACTTCTTCCGAGCCATCCGCTGGCGCCGTGCGTGTGAGATAGCAACTCGGAAGCAGCAAACAAGGATTACTCTCCAACAAGTTTTTCATCAAAACGCTACCTATTCGAGAGGGAAACGCTCTCTGAGTAATGAAAAGTTGATAACAGTTAGGGCGTAAAGCCTTTTGTCTTTGCTGTTATGATCAGAAAATGATCTCTTATTCACTGGTGAAACCGTGTTAACCAAGCTCCCGATGTGTGTGCGTTTGAGATAGACAGAAAAAATGGCTAACGACCTTCAAACTGCGCCGATGCGACGCGACCGAAGCAGACGCTCATAAATGGTGTAAAGGTTCCGAACTGCGTTTTCCCAGTTAAAGGATGCAGCGATTTCACGGCCACGTCGAATCTCAATTTCGCGGTCCGCTTCACCCCAGGATGCTACTCTTTGTAACAAGTGAGCGAGAGCTTCGGGATCCGAAGGGTGGTGCATTTGAGCGATTGATAGACCGATTTCTTCGAAGACAGGAATATGCGAGGCGACAACCGGGCAACCCGCGGCCATCGCCTCGAGCACTGGGATGCCAAAGCCCTCTTTGAGACTTGGATAGCAAAATGCCACTGCAGACCTGTAAAGATGACGCAAGACAGCATCTTCGAGCCTGGGCAAAAGCCGGAGGGATCGCTCAAGGCCGTTTTTTATGACAAACTCATTCTCCGTGTGGCGGATTTCAGCTTCTCCACCAATAGCAACGAGATCAAATTGCTTCCCCAGTCCGCTTTGTCCAAAGGCGTGAAGGAGCGTAAAGAAGTTTTTGTAATTACCTCGATTTCCGACAAATAGAAAAAAGGGTTTTTTCAAACCGAGCTTGGTCAGCCAGTGTTGCCGATCAGCGGATTGTTCGGGCGTTTCAATTTCATGAAAAAACGGATCGGCAGCTAGGTGAATAACGGATACTTTTTCTGGGGGGACATCGAAAAACTCCGTCACGTCCGCTTTGGTTGCGTGACTGATAGCGATCAAATGATCAGCCGTCTCTAAAGCGGTTCGTTTGCGCAGAGAAAAAGCAGGGTTTCCTGTGACGGCGGGGAAGGCTTCATGAATACAGTCGTAAACGCACTGCACAGCCAGACACCCGCGAATCGGTGAAGCACTGTAACTCATCGCTTGGTATATATCGGGATGAAACAACTCCTGTCTTTTTTGAGTCACCCATTGCAAGAACGGTGCGATGCGGGACAATCGTGTGTCCTCAATATGGGTAATCCGGCGGATGAGCGGGTGCTGCGGGGCCGACCGGGTTCGGTAAAGGCGTAGTTGCAACGCAAGCTGCACGTCGGGGTAGAGATCAACCAGAAGCGGCAGAATCCGTTTCCACATCCGGCTGATCCCACCGTGATCTTGCGAAAAGGTATGGCCTTCAAATAAAACACGCATGAGTCTTAGAGAGCAAAGGGCGTTTTACTATCTGTCGTTATGCTTTCAACAGATTCCCTGCCAGCGCTTGATTCCTCAATCCACAATGAGGATATGGAAACTCCGAGTTGCCGAAAATCCAACGACATCCTCAGTTTGCGGGGAGAAACGCAGTCAGGCAGCCTAAGCTCAAGACAGGAGAGGTCTGCGCTGTTCCATTGTTCCTGGGAGATTGTGACAGTAAGCTCCTCGCTACTCTGAACCGTCTTTTCGCAAAGCGACTCTCCATTCAGAAAAAACGAGATCTTCTGGGCTTCGGGGCCTCCTGGTGCTATAAAAGGCGTCACTTTCATATGCAGGAGAACATTCGCTAAGGTGTGCACTGGACGAAACCAAATGCCCACTCGGGGACCGTTGGTCCAAACTTGCCCCTCCTCACCCGGACTTAAACCCACGGATGGCAGCTGGGCAAGGGTCCCACTTGAGAACCGCTCGATATGGAAGTTTCCAGGCCTTATCTCAGGGAATGCTGCAGGTTTAATGCAGTGATAAAGGCTTTTTGTATCTGTCGGCAGAAGGGATTCTGCGGGCAGAACCTGCAAAAAATCAAACCCGGACACGGGGATATTGGTGGTGGGAAAGACAACATGCCTTCGTCCAAACATGTATGTCATCTCGGGGGCCACTCGCACGTCTGCTCCATGTCGAACGCCAGCCAGCACAAATGCCGCCGCCGCCGGCCAGCATTGATCCGCGCCAAAAAGAAAAAGTTTTGCACTTTTTGGCAGTTCCGTGGCTTTTTTATGTATGTGCCCGACATCCACGTCCGTCGGCGTACCCAGAGCCGATGGGTTGACTTGCCAGGAACCTAAAAGGACCGAGACGGTTGCGAACGCTCCAGCTAAATAGGCTAAAGGCCGCCGGAGCGGTTTGGAGGATCGCCAGGCAAGCGCAGCAGGAACCGACACTAGGACACAGAGGGGAGCGTAAAGAAAGTGCGCATTAAACTGATACATCGGCCCGGTTTGATTCATCGCCCAAAAAAGCGAAAAAAACACAACGACGGAGGCAAAGAGGAAAAGAGTCTCGACAGAGCCATAGTTTGTCCCATCGCGGGGATAGGCACGTTTGCGCCACAGCCAAAATGCCGCTGTAAAGAAGCCTGCCCATAGCAGCAGCACCGGCCAGTGGCGCAAAAATGCGTCACGCGCACGGGCGCCTGGGTAGCCCACCAGCAGCTCGGGCGAAGGTTCCAGAGCAAAAAAGGAGGCGACATATCCCAGGGCGTCGGAAAATGTTTTAGTCTCGCGGGTGGCCCGCAGATACTCCGCAATGGCTGCCAGATTGGAAGTGTCGCCTTTTCGGGCTTCAAGAAATAGCGTTACAAGGAAGGGAGCCGACGCAATCAAAGCGGCGGGGGTGAACCGATAAGCTCTGCAGAAACTCCTCGCACCGCCAGCGTGCGCTGCCGAAAATCCAATCAGAATTGCTGAGCAGAGAATTAAAAGGAGCACAAAACTCGGCTGTGCGACATGTCCGTGCACGAGAACACCCGCGGAGAAAGCGGATGGAACAAGCGCCCATGCGTTTCCATTGGCAAAGGCTGCCATGCCGCAAAGAAAAGCTAAAAACGGCATGAGAAGCACATCAGGCGGCCAGATGCTGAAAAATAATCTGCCGGGAAACGAAATCGCGCAGATCGCAAAATAGGCGGCACCAATGACAGCAAACCCAGTCAGATGGTCCTTATCACGTAGAGAAGATGCAACACAGGTTACGGCCAAAGCCAGAAAAGCTGTCTGCAGAAACAAACCAGAAAGAAGGTGCGCGTTGAGCGGAGCGGGAGCGATTTTCAAAGTATTATACAGCAGCACCTCGCCCCCCGCGTAAACATAGAAAAAGAAGGGGCCTGGATGATGAAAGCTCCATCTAGAGTAATTTCCAAGTAGTTCGCGTCCAGCTTTGGCTTCGATGATCTGCAGGGCGTTAAGGGCCAGATCGGCGTACTCGTAGAGAGGCGTAACAAAAAAAACATGGATATTCAAAGCGACCAGACCGCAAAAAGCAGCAACCCAGACTGTAAAAAAAACGCGAAAATTTTTTTTGGACATAGATAATGCGCAAAAGGGCCGTTCAGCCTGCCTGGTGAGTGGATGTTGACAACAGCCGCAGCACAGCCGGGAATAGCCAGGGGAATTCTGCCGGACAAATTCTTAAGAGCAGGGGCAGCAACCGGAAAAAAGTGGTCAAAGAGGGCCGGCTTCCAAGATTAGCCGCCGCTTTGACGAACCACTGGAGGGTCATGCTTGCGTGTCTCCGACGGGCGACGCGATCATCCGGGAAAACTTCTTTCTCCAAGAAGTGAAGATAACCAAAGAAAGCCTCCCATTTCAAATCAACGACAGCAGGGTTGCTACTATTCAAGTTGATACCGGATTGGCGCCAAAAAACTTTTCCGCCTGGAATTGTCATCAGCACACCGGGACGGGCGAACCGGGCGAAACTCATCTCATCAGACAAAAAACCACTCCGAAGGTCGGCAAAACCGCCGGCTTTCTCCCAGGCTTGGCGCCTGAAGACGTGATTTTGGATGAAGAATTCGCGGTGCGAGACAAACCGCGCCACCGCGAGCTGATCCCACCGCTCGGAGAGGGGATTCGGCGGGCTCTCTCGCAAAACCGCGCCTTCATGGTCAATCACCGCCGTTGGGAATCGCAAAACGGAACAACCAGCCGCCATGGCGGTCGCTACCATTCCTTTAAAAGCCGCGACGCAATCAGAGGACATCAGGTCATCATCGGAGAAGAGCCATACCCATTCTTCCGATGTCAACGCGATGGAGCGGTTCCAATGCCGCGCGGGGTTTGTCCTGCCTAAATTTTCGGGGAATTCGGCGATAACAGGCTCTGAGTGCCAATCGCCCTGCCGCAAAGGTCGTAATATCTCTGGCGGAATGGGCACACCATCAGCGGCAAAATAGAGGCGGAAATCACGGCAGGTCTGGCCTTGGATGGAGCACAGGGTGTCGCCGAGATACGCTGTTTTGAAAAAGGGGATGACAACAGCCAGTCTCACGGACGCCGCGTAAAGGAATAACTGTCACCGATTTGCCTAGCCATGCGAAAACCGGCCGAGGCGATTCTCTCCAATACCTCACTAGAGCCTTTTTCACCAAGCAACTGCGGATGAAGCTCGATCACAATTTTTGTGGTCGCTCTGGGCACTTCTAAAAAATCGAAGCCCGCCTCCGAACCCTCAATATCAATGATCAAGCAGGTTGGAGTAAACCCGGCTTCGCTGAGAATGTCAGACAGCGAGATCCCGCGAACTGTCATAGAAGAAGGTTCACCAGGGGCTGCCATGCGGCTAGACGTGAAATGCTGGTCGGTTTTCCAGCGGAGCGGTCCTGTTTGCCGAGCCCAAGCCGCTGGGATGACCCGTGCGGAAACCTCGTTGCGCCGCAGGTTTTTCCTTAAAAGTCGCAGTGAAGACGGTTGGGCTTCGACACATGCAATAGGATGGGCACCCAGTCTAGCGGCAAGGCAACTAAGAAACCCGATGGCCGATCCGATCTCCAAAACCGAGTCGCCCTGAGCCAGAATGTCTTTAAGAAGTTCCCTTTCGGCGGCTTCGTAGGCACCCGAGGCCAGCACCTCAAGAAGCGGTTCGCTGGCAAGCCCGGCGTCAAGAAAAACACCCTGAATTTTGAAACGATTTCTCCCAAAAACACGTAGGTTTTCGGAAAGCAAATAGCGGTAGTGGCGGGCCAACAGCCCAAGTCGTTTGGTGTTCATTTCGGTCGTCTCGGATTTACTTGCATCCTTTGTCTGACAAATCTCCCTAGTATTTTCGGAAAGACCTGTAGTGGGTTGGCTTTTAATGCCTTTAGGGCTTCCCGGCGAGTTTCGGTATGCCAACGGCTGAAGGTTGGATGCAACGTTAAATCCACCAAGCTTATTTGTTTCCACCATGGGACCGGTTTTTTCTGACGGATTGCGGCTCTGTAGCGGGCTTCGGGCAGGAGTTCTAGAACGGATCTAGCCCTGTCTTCATAACGGTGAAGGGAACGGACTTTCCTCTCCCCATTTGCCGCGATTCTTTCCCGTTCGCTATCGTTGTCGAGATAGTAACGCACCACCGAAGCACAGTTGTTACCATCATGAAAAACAAAATGCTCTCCTGAAAGCAAAAGCTTTTCGATACCATTTTTAATACGTTGGGTCACCAAGAGTGCTCCGGAGGCCAATGCCTCGAAGGCCCGCATGTTTAAGTCACCGTTAATCGAAAAGTTTAAAACGATTTTTACGCAGCGATAGAAATCACCGAGTTCAGATCCCCGTGGTCCGCTGCGAACATCAACACTTACGCCTTGCCTGGCCAGTGTCTGAAATATTTCTTTTCTGCTGGAATGCATCTGCCCGACAAACCCCACACCTGATCGAATTGGAGGATTGGTGGGAACCTGATGAAAAGGAGGGTGCCAGCCGAACGGCAGCCAGTGAACGCATTCACAACCTGATTCGCGGAAAGCCTCCTGGTAATCGTGCTGGGCACAAAAAACGAGGTCAAATAGCGGAGCCGCAAGCCGGTGCCAACCGAAGTTGAGATGATTGTCAATTGCGTAAAAGGCGGTTGGAGCCGGGCAGGAGAGAATGTCCAAAGGGAAGAGCTGCGTTCCAGTTGTGGCTTCGCAGAAGAGAACCAGGTCCGGTAGAGTCCCTAGCCGATTGATCAGGTTGGAAATCCGGCATTTGAAGTTACAGGGAGACCAGTCGGAAGGCAGGTCGGGACTCGGGCTAAATTTGTCAACGGTGCATCCAGCGGCTTCAAAACCCGCTGCAAGAAGAGAGGAGGTTGTGCCAAAGTGATAATTCGAAATCAGCAAAATCCGGGGCATTATGACAAAGGGAAAATGGCGAAGCGGTTTTCCAAAGCAAAACGCCCTTTTGGGTGGCTTAGAGGCCTGCTTAGAAAAGGTCTTCGATTAAAAGACGCTTTTCATTAAGGGCAAGCGCATCGCTACGCGAATTCCATTCTAAAACCTGGCCGCTGAAAGCACTCAGGCCGTAAACTTTCCCGAGTGCCACTGCAAGAGTGCGCGAAAAGCGTGCAACACGGCGAATTATGCCGAACAACTTGGCGAGGCGCTCCCGCTCTTGCTTCATGTTGGGTGGGAGATTCTTTTTCCAGTCGTGCAGCTCGCACTCAGCTTTCGATTTCAGTTTTTGACTGCGGTTTGTGCCATGTTGCGCAAACATGGCGAGAGGCGAGGGGAGGCTGACCGGCGTCGCGTGCTGCGCAAAGCGTGTCCAGAGATCATAGTCCGCGATGAGGTCGAAAGTTGCGGCAATTCCTCCGGCCTGTTCGTAAACATCTCGTCTCCAGAACATTGCCTCTTGCGACAGGTAACCAATGCCGTCTGCGGCACATAGACCGATCCGAACAAGGGCCCGCGGCAGCGGTTTTACACAACCAACCCTTTTGACGATGCCATCTGACCCCATCGTTGGCAGACCGTAGATCCATCGTATTTCCGGGAATGATGAAAATACTTGGTGCACAAGTTTCAGAGACCACGGGAACAAAATGTCACCGCTGTTAATCCAACCCATTATCTCCCCTTTGTCCACCTCGAAGGCCCTCTGTAGCGCGTCAAATTGTCCAGAATCTTCCCCGAGATGAATTTCAGCCCGGAGCGTTTTCAGTAAGTCGGTCGCGCCGCCGAGTGCATCAAAATTAGAGGAGCCTTCCCAAACCTCATAATGCAAGGGCACCAACGCCGCCTGGCAAACCGATCGGACTGTCTCCTCCAACAATTCGGGGCAGTTAAAACTTGGAGTAACGAGGTGAATTCGAAATTCTGACATGCATCAAAATCCCTGTCTTCTGTTGAGCTAGGACCCCCCTGGTGCCAGAGAAGCAGTGTCACCAATAACATGCCCCTTCCACCATTTGGGCTTCGTGGGGAGCTTCAGAGGGATCAGGGCGTACCCAAAACTCGTTATAAAGGGCTCCCTGTGGGCGCGAATCCCATCGGCGTCCTTTAATGCCGAAGAGAATCTGAAGCGCACCACCAATGTGGTAAGTTGGCTTTCCAAGGGACTTAACAAATGCGCCAAGAGGCAAGCCAAACGCACCGGCACCGATGAGGGCCACATCAAATGAAAGCGCTGCAATTTTGTTCTGCATCATATCCAGCGCAGCAACCCAGTCTGTAAAATCTTTTGATGCAGCACCGCCGATTGCCTGCACGGCTTTTAGAGTTATAAGATAAAAGTCGGGCAAGATTTGTGGATTGCTAAACAGAAAACTGCGCCGCGCAAACTGGCGTTTAATTGTCTGTTCAAAGGGATGGATAACAAGGACGCGACGGCCTTTCAATGCTGACATCCAGACATCTCCGGGAGAGGTGACCGGCAAAATGTCATCCAATGGAATGGGTTGTGCGGCAGGAAGAAAGTACTGATGAATGACAGATTCATCTGGGCGGTGCCAGACAGCGAGCGCGTCTATGGCTCTCGCCGCTTCCAGATAAATTTCAGCAAAACGGGTTGCCATCCGTTCATCTCTTGGGAAGACCCCTGCATTGTAAAACAGGGTGTCTAGCAAATCCGAGGGCCACCTCGCTTGGTTTCCAAAGCATCGGAGAAGAGCCGGAAAGAAACCGCTGCACTTTCTCCAATAAAATGAGCACGCCTGAAGCTCGTAGGCGCCAAACCGACCTGCAAGGAAGGGTGTTGACTTGGCAATCGGCTCTCGTAGAAATGTCTGTGTCGCGGTTGAATCGAGAATAGGGCGCGATAGACGATCTGGACCAGAAATTTGAGCCGGGCGGAAAAAACGAAATGACCGCTCGAACCAAGTCGTAAATACAGCGGGCGCACATCGGGTTCGACGAAAAAGCCATTCATCAGCAGACTGGCTGAGCTTGAGGTCTGCAAGAAGTACTGGTGCCATACCTTAATATTCGGTGGTCGGCACTACATCTGGTTCATCGGAAGAAACCACAACCCCGCCGTAGGAAAACCAACGAATCGGGTCATTCGTACAGGGAACATGATCAATCTTCACGACAAGTTCAGAGACCAAGGAATGGAGCACACGCGAACCAGAAAAGCTCAGGAGAGTGAAGCGGTATTCGCCGGCGCGCAGTTTTTCTACGAAAGTAAAAGAGACCTTGTAACGGCCTGGTTTGAGAGTGCTGTTTTTCGAAGAGTGGGCGAGCGCACAAAAGTTATCTGCTTCGTTGACGTTGACCTGCAACCGAAAGTCAGAGACCGCCTTACGGACGTCGAGGAGCACATCGAGACACCAGTCCTCACCGAGATGAAATTCGGCCCGCGTATTTCCGCACGTATCACGCAAAGTGAGAAGCGATGGGAACAACGGAGTGGAGGGGCCGGGCACGGGCGGCTCTTCTCGCGCATGATAATTCTCATCTTTGCCCCGCAGGTAGTAACGGATCACCTCATCCGATTGTCCGGAACGTGTGGCAACGCCCGATTCCAAAAGGAGAGCCCGGGAGCAAAGCGAACGAACGATTTGCATATTGTGGCTGACAAAGAGAATCGTGCGCCCTTCCCGCACAATCTGGGCCATTTTACCTAGACATTTGCGTTGAAAATCCGAGTCACCAACGGCAAGGACCTCGTCCACAATAAGAATTTCGGCTGCCAGATGCGCAGCGACTGAAAACGCGAGGCGAACGCTCATGCCGCTGGAATAGCGTTTCACAGGGGTGTCTATAAAACGCTCCACGCCAGCGAAGCCGACGATGTCGTCAAAACGCACGTCAATCTCCCTCTTTGTCATCCCTAGAATCGCTCCGTTTATGTAAACATTGGCACGCCCGGTTAATTCGGAGTGAAAGCCAGTTCCCACCTCGAGCATGCTGGCGACGCGCCCTCTAATGCGCGCTTCTCCTGTGGTGGGAGCTGTGATTTGGGAGAGGATTTTAAGCAATGTGGACTTGCCAGAGCCGTTTTTCCCGATGATCGCCATGGCTTCACCCTGTTCAAGGCTGAACGAAACATCACGCAGCGCCCAAAACTCGCCAATTTTATGATCGGATTCTGTACCATCGGGATTAAGCGGGGCATGGGGATCGGGTTTCCCTCGAAGACGCGCCCAGTAGCTTTGGAGATCCTGATAGAGCATTCCTCGGTTGATGACTCCAAGCCGGTAACGTTTGGAGATTCTGTTAGCTTCGATCGCGGTTTTCGATAAACTCATGGAAGAGGGCGGGTTTACCTTGTGTAAAGAAAAAGCCTAAACCGTGTCGTTAAAAGTGCGCGCGGTATGATTAAAAACCATGACTCCCAGGAGGAGGAGAATTGCACTTACAATAGCCCCTATGGCGAGCTGCCAGATTTCGACTGTTCCAGCGCCTAGAAAAGCAAAACGGAAAGATTCAATAACAGGGACCATCGGGTTAAGAACAAGAACCCATTGCCAATCTTTTGGAATGCTCGAGAGCGGATAGAAAACGCAACTTGCATACATCCACATTTGAGTCAGAAATCCTATTGCCATGGCCAAATCGCGATAGCGAACTGTCATGGAGGAGAGAAGACACCCCAAGCCGATCCCAAGAAGGGCCATCTGAATAATAAGCACAGGAAGAACAATCACACGGAAGGAAGGATGCAACGAAGCGCCTTTGAACAGTAAAACCAGGTAGATCAGAAAGAATATGCTAAACTGCACGGCAAAATTGATAAGACATGTGATGACCGAGGCAATGGGAACGACAAGTCTTGGAAAATAAACTTTTCCAAACACATGAGCATTCGCACGAAATGTCGCGGCGGTTTTGGTAAGGCAATCACTGAAATATCCCCACGCGACCACGCCACTCATGTAAAATAGAAAGGGGGGGATTCCGTCCGTCGAAATCTTCGCAACCTGAGTGAATAAAATGGTAAAGAGAGAACTCGTCAGAAGCGGTTGGATAATGAACCAAAGAGGGCCCAGAATCGTCTGCGCGTATGTCGCATGAAAGTCTCTCTTAACCATTAAAAAGATCAGATCGCGGTAGCGCCATAACTCATAGAAATCTAAATATAGGAGATTGTGCTCAGAGCGGATGATTTTTGACCAGGGTAAATCCGTCTCGCTGGACAAGCGCAAGGTGTCAGACATTTCAGTGCGGGCTAATTGTGAAATTGTGAAAAGGATGTTGTAAAGATTGAAAGGCTGCTTGACGGAGGCGTTGATGAATCCGTCACTTTGTGATATGCGCAGGCGTCAAATTCTTATGCAGAAAAAAATCCGTATTTTGCATGTCATTGATAGCCTGGATTTGGGTGGGGCGCAGGAGGCGCTGGAGCACCTCATTAAATACCGGAACAGAGAGCTTTTTGAGATGCGCGTTGTTTCGATGCACCGCGCGGGTGTTTACAGCCCGCGAATGGCGCAGCACGGAGTGCATGCCGGAGGGCTTTCATTCTCGAAACACGCACCTCTCTACATTCCGAACCTGATAAGGCTGGTCCGCGATTTTAAACCCGATATTGCTCATTTTCATCTGACCTGGGCTAATATTCTCGGAAAACCTCTGTGCCGAATTGCTGGGGTGAGAATTCTTATCAACCACGACCAGACCAACGAACGTTTTCGTCATCGGAAAGGCCTTAGATTTCAACTTGATAAGTTGACAAATAAATTGTCAGATCATGTCTTTGCCGTTTCAAAATCTATTCAATCCTTTCTCGTCGAAGAGGAAAAAATTCCGAGGCAGAGGGTTTCCCTTTTGTACAACGGAGTGGATTTGCAGCGATTCTCTTGGAGAGGTGGTCGAGACGAGCATCAGCGGCAAGAGTGGGGCATTCGGGGTGAGGAATTCTTAATCGCGGGTATAGGACGACTGCATCCGCAAAAAAATTTCTCACTTTTTCTGAAAGTTGCTCAGGCTTTGGTTCGTGATAAAACGGCGGTGCGTTTTGTCATTGTCGGCGATGGTCCATTGAGGAAAAAGCTGGAGTTCGAGGCAAAGGAAGCGGGTCTTGGACGCCATGTATTGTTTCTGGGTTATGTGCCAGACACTCGCGTTGTTTTCAACGCGAGTGACATGTTGATGATGACGTCGGATTACGAAGGCTTACCTCTGACTTTGCTAGAGGCAATGGCAACGGGAGTACCGGCGCTGTGTTCTGAGGTGGACGGGATTCAAGAGATTCTTACGGAGGGCCGAAGCGGTTTGTTGGCAAAGCCTGGGGCGGCCGATTCGTTTATCAGCCAAGCTTTGAGGTTGATGGCCTCAGCTTCACTGAGAGAAAGTCTAGCTGTGACCGCCCGAAAGATAGTAGAGAGTCAGTTTGATGCAGAGCATATGGCGCAAGCAGTCGAGCAAGTTTACTTGAGACTGCTTTCGAGCAAAACACAGCGGCGCTGAGGATTGGTTTGCAGTCAAAGCCGGTTTATTGAGTGGAAAAGATTTTACTAATCAGGAACCAGGGCAAGCTACCGCACTTGGTTCTCGTTACCGATCGCTTTGTTTTATTCTTCAGGAAAATCTATCCGCTTCGTAAGCGTTGGATTATTGATGCGGGGTCCCCAAATCTACGCAGTGGAGATAGGTCATCAACCGTGAATTGGTTGTGGTGCTGGTTGTGGTGCTATTGTTTGGTGCCAAGAGAGGGATTAGTATCAATGTGAGATGGAGCGCTTCGAGGTCAGACCGGCAAGCTGCTCTGCGGCAACTGTGGATGGATAGAGTTTGAGAGCTTGCTTGTAGGCCGCTTCAGCTTCCTCGAAGAGACCCTGCAATTCGAAATGCCAACCGAGAAATTCGTGTGTGAGGTAAAGGTTTGGATCGAGTGATTTGGCGTGGTTCAGCACTCCAGCGGCTTCCTCAAAGCGTTCGAGCGTGTCAAGCGTTCTACCCCAATAACGCCAGGTCTCAGCGTCTTTTGGTAGAAGTTCAGCGGCACGCCTTAAATCCTTTTCGGCGCTGCGCCGAATCACCCGCCTTGTGGCTGGATCCTCAACTCGTATCGAGAGCCGCCGCTTCGAATCTCCCAGGATCATCCATGAATGGCCGTTTTTGGGATCTAAACTCGTCGCGATTGTTCCATGTTTGATTGCATCGCCGTGCTTCCCAAGGCGTCGGTTCAACCGGGCCTTTTCGCGGTGGTATTCTGCGTGGGCCGATGAGATGGGAACGGAAAACAAACCTAGTCCAACAACGAATAGAATGACTCTTGAGAAAGAAAATAATCCGAATGGCAAAAAAGACGTCCCTGAAGATTCACTGTTAATTCGGTTTTGATCAGCGAAGCGCACAGGCAATCCTTGATTGGCAAGGATGCCAAACAGGAATGCGGCCAGCCAGGCATTTGCTGGAATGTGCATGTTGAAGTCCACTGCGGAATGCGCTGCGAGGCCAGAAACTGCAGCCAAAGCGGCTGAACTCCACGCGACAGAATCACTTTGAAATCGTGGATCTTCAAGGGAACGAGACGCAACATTTTGTCTAAGTCGAACAATCCCAAACCCGATGTGAGTGGTGAGAAAAATTAGGGCCAGTATGCCTCCAACGGCACCGTAATCTGCCAGAACTTGTAGGTAGTCATTGTGCGCGTGAACTGGATCATTCTGAATACGAGGGTCTCGGTTTTTGCGGCCGTAATAAATAAATTGCTGCGCACCCGCACCAAAGACGCGATTTTCGTTAAATTCTTGCAGCGCCGCTGGCCAAATTAAAAAGCGGAAATCTTGGAAGTTAACGATTTTTTCAAAGCGCTCCCTCAAGAGAGGGCTTCGATCCATCGCATAGCGAACTCCGGCGGCGATAATGAGGCTTACCGCAAGGAGAGCAAAAGCACTCTTGACGAGGGAAGCAGGGTTAACTCGCCCGCGGATCCAGAGGGCAAAGAGAGACCAGCATCCGAGTGAGATAGCCGTGCTTAAATAGCCGCCCCTACTCCCAGAGATAAAAACGCCAAATATTGCGACGAGCGCTAAATAACCCGAAAGGACGCGTTGCCATACTGGCGAGCGGGATAAGAATAAAAGGCTAAGGCAAAAAGGCAGCGCCATTTCGAGAAATCCGGCAAAGTGATTTGGACAAACAAAAAGACCGCTGGCACGTCCCTCATATTTCGGTCTTGGAAGTTGAAAAACTGTAAAAGTGGGATCTTTGAAAAATTGAATCGCCCCGAAGAAGACGTTGGGAACGATAAGACCGATGATTGCCCAAATGATTGGTCTACGGGATTTTGGCGTCCATAGCGCCAGCGTCGTGCTGAGGTAAACGCTAAGTGCGCAAAGTATATTAAAAAAATTTTCCCGCGCCAGATGATATGTCGGCGAAAGGGCCGTGCGAATCAGTAGGTAGATTGCAAAAACCAACGCGGCTGCGAGACAGAGCCAATGCGAGGTTGCGTTTTGACGAAGTGGGATAGCGGTCGCACACAGAACGCCGAGACTGGTGACGGCGTACATGGGCATTGCCAAAGCAGGCTGGGCACCTGCGAAAAAAAGCTGTCCGACAATCAATCCGGCGGCAAGTAAGACAGGTGAAATACCACGTAACCACCGAATCATGCGGAGAAATGCGCAATGAAAATCGAGAGGAAGGGAGACAAATAGCCGATCAACCTGAAAAAATAAACCCGACTGGCGCCATTTTAAAGCGACGCCAGTCGGGAATACAGCTTATGGCTTTAGACGACAGGCGGTGTTGAGGGTGTTATCCCAGGCTCTGTGGCCTCGCCTGCTCCTGTGTCACCAACACCACCTCGAGGACGACCTCGGCCTCCGCCTGTCCCATTGGATCCGCCTCCGGTGTTTTCGGGTTCAAATTGCTGGGATGAACCACTTGCTCCAGGGTTAGAGAAGGTAAAGTAGCCAATAGAACCGGTGCCCCCGCCGCTCCCAACGACTTCTAAAATAACGTTGTCCAACGCACTGCGCTGGTCCTCGGTGAGGAAAGGATCAATCGCTTCTCTGAAATCACCAATGAGTTCTGGGAAAATTTCATTGGCCTGACGAAGCATATCTTCGAGTATCCCTCGGGCCTCACTTGCGGGACGACTTTGCGGTCCATATTTTTCCACCGCAGATTTAAATAGATCAATCAGCGCATCTCGATTGAAACGACCTTCACTGTTGACGTAACTAGCAACGAACTTGTCCCGGATCATTTTGAGAGCCTCGATGAGTATGCCATCTGCTTTATCAGGGTTGCTCTCAATGGCCTTAAGCACGGCCGCTTTAAATTGGGCCGGAGTGGCTGCTGTTTCACCCGAAGGTCCAACAGGAGCACCACTTGCAGCAAGCTGAGCTTGAAGTATCTGTTTTGGTGTGCCAGTCTGAGCTGCAATTGGCTGAAGATTCATCGCAAGGAATAATGCGATGACGACTATGGGAATAGCTCGATAGACAAATAAAGAGTCTTTCCGAGTTGGTTTTTTCATGGGTTGTGAAATGTGCGGTTTGTGATGTTTGAAGATTATATGGTTCATGAACATAGAACTCAAATCCACACGACCGATTCTAGCGATTATTTGCTTTAAACGCAAGCGCGATTTTAGTGAATGTTGAGTTTTCAAAAAAAGCAGAGAGAGATGTCAAGCCCGTGCTACTTCATTGGATTCAATTACCTCCATACGTATGCTGCGACCGCGAATTTTTGACCACCAGAGAACGATTGGAGCGGCGATGAAAACCGATGAGTAGGTGCCAACCAACACACCAATTAGAATTGTTAGGGCGAAATCGGCCAGGACAGGTCCTCCGAGGAAAATCAGCACGAACACTGCTAGAAGAGTAGTTCCCCCGGTGAGTATGGTGCGTGAAAGTGTCTGGTTAATCGCTTCGTTCATGATGGAGGCGACAGTGCCCCGGCGGGTTCCGATCAGTCCCTCGCGGATGCGGTCGAAGACCACAATCGTGTCGTTGATCGAATATCCCGCGATAGTAAGAATGGCTCCAACAAAAACCATAGAAAGCTCGCGTCCAAGTATCGAATAGACGCCGATGGTGATGATCACATCATGAAGGACTGCCAAAATCGCGCCCAGGGCGAAGGAAAATTCAAAGCGCATCGTCACATAAATAAGTATCGCGATCATTCCAAGACCTAGCGCAATGAGAGATTTTGTCATGAGCTCCTGCCCTACAATGGGCCCGACGGATTCAATGCTACCCTCAACAAAACCGGCCTCCGGAAAGGCAGCCTTGAGGGCTTTTTCGATTTTTGTCCCTTCGCCAAATCCTGCACGAACGCTGAGGTATTCGTTCTCAGCGGAGCGGGCGATTTGAATCATCGGTTCACCAAGGCCGGCCTCTTTTATTGCTTGCCGGGCTTGTTCTTCGGAGACTGGTTGCTTTGCTGCGAGCATCAGCAGATCGCCACCTCGAAAGTCAACTCCAAAGTTCTTTTCCCCACGCCAAATAAAAACGGTAATGCAAATAAGCATAACCGCGACAGACAACAGTGAGGCTTTGGCCCCCAGACCGATAAAGTTAAATCTTTTTTTCGGCATCAAATCAAGCATGCTGAGGTGCTTGATTATCCCGGTGTCGGTTCCCCAGCGAAAAGCGACGCGCGTGAATAACAGCGCGGAAAACATCGAGGCAGCAATACCCGCCGTGAGGGTGACAGCAAACCCTTTGACCGCACCGACGGCCTGCCAAAAAAGAATGATCGCGGTTATGAGTGTGGTGACGTTCGAGTCAAAAATGGCACTGAACGCCTTATCGTAAGCGGACTCCAGAGCCGCTTTGAGCGATTTGCCAACGGCAATTTCCTCTCTTAAACGCTCGTAAATCAACACGTTGGCATCAACCGCCATCCCTACAGAGAGGATAATTCCGGCAATGCCAGGAAGGGTGAGGGTGAACCCAAACAGCGCCATTGAGCCCATAAGCAGAAAGAGGTTCAGGATGAGGGCAAGGTTCGCTATGACACCAGGGATGCGGTAGTAAATCATCATCGCGATCAAAGTGACAGCCAAGCCGATGATTCCGGCGATGAACCCGCTTCGCACCGAATCTTCTCCAAGCGACGCTGAAACGGTCCGTTGGTCAATAATTTTAACGGGTGTTTGCAGCGGGTTTTCCAAAACACTAGCCAGGTTTCTCGCTTCTTCCTCTGTGAATGACCCGGTGATCTGCGCGTTGCCGCCGTAAATAGCGTCTTGGATAACCGGAGCGCTCATCACCTTGCCGTCGAGGACAATTGCCAACCGATTACCGACGTTTTGTCTCGTCAACTCTGCAAATTGCGAGGCTCCTTTGCTGTCGAATTCCAGTGCAATTTCCCAACCCTGTGCTCCATATCTTGCAAAGGCGGCTTTGACGCGATCACCCGACATATCGGCGCGTTGTTTAACTAGGAGTCTTTCTGTCTCTGCAGGACCCTCTCCGCTGGCGTTGGAAAGGCGACGTTCGAAATACTCTTCAACCCTGTAGCCAGGGGGGATGATGTTTGATCCGGCTTCGATTTCTGCAAGGCGTCTTGAGCTGTCAGGAAAGACGAGTTTAAATTCCAGTTTAGCGACGCGCTGCAAGGTTTCTTTTGCCTCCTCGATCTGGGCAACATCCAAGCCAGGTATTTGAACCATGATTCTGTCTTTGCCCGCAGGAGCGATAAGCGGCTCGCTCACCCCGTATCGGTTCACTCGCTGTTCGATGACGGCCACCGCCTGATCAAGCATGGACTTTGTGATTTCCTCGCGCGTCGGACCTGCACCTGAAATTTTGCTCTCCAAAGTTTGAGGGGAAAGCTGCAGCAGAAAAGAGGTGCCACCACGCAGGTCAAGCCCAAGCCGAATGCTTTTATCAAGCGGTATTAAATTCTGAACGGCAAAGGCGACCAGTATAAGAGTGAGCACAGTCCCCAAGTTTCGCTTTCTCAGGGGGGTCTCGGTAGCAAAATACCACGCGAAAAGAATAAGGATAGTGAGTCCAATAAAAAAGATAAACGTTGGGTTGTTGAGGAAATCCATAGGATGTAGACTATAAGGAGAGATATCTCCGCGACGGGGAAGTTCAATTTGAACACCAAAGGAAGACCGCTTGGAGTGTGGGCAAAATCAAACAAACGCGCCCGCTGAGCAAGGGAAAATTCCCACTGCCGAGTTCTAAAAATTCGCATTATTGCTAATTGCTGGTTGATGGAGTTATCAGCTGCCATGAGAATCTACATGGTCTACATGGCGAGACGTTTTTAACGGCTCCGCACTTAACGCACTGGATAATAAAATCAGCGAGAAGCAAACATGTCGAGACATTTTTGGCGTTCGGCGGCATGGTCAACAATCGGCATGGGATAGCCGCGGGCGAGAGGACCATTCCACGGGGGTTGGTGCAAAGATGCGAAGGGGACGTCTCTTAACTCGGGCACCCAACGTTTGATAAATCTGCCTTCCGGGTCAAACCGACTACTTTGGGACCATGGATTTTGAATTCTAAAATACGGGGCAGCATCAGCCCCCGTGCCTGCACTCCATTGCCAACCACCGTTGTTCGAGGCAATCTCTCCATCAACAAGTTTCTGCATAAAAAACATTTCTCCCTCCCGCCAATCGAGATGAAGATCTTTTGTCAAAAACATGGCTGTTATCATGCGAAGACGGTTGTGCATGAAGCCTGTGGCAAGGAGTTGTCTCATTCCGGCATCCACAAACGGAAAGCCGGTGGTCCCTTCTTTCCACCGGGCTAGCGCCTCGTTGTTGGTAACCCACGGAATCCTGCGAAATTTGGGGTTAAACTCTACTTCCAACACCTCCGGGTAATGCCAGAGCAAAGCAAAATAGAACTCACGCCAGATCAATTCCGTAAGGAACGTTTGAATGCTTCTTATCTCAGAAGCATCGAGGCCCGGGTTTTCCAAAAGCGCCACGGCTTTTGTATGGAGTTCCCTCGGTGAAATGAGCCCAAACCTCAAATCTTGTGATAATCGTGATGTCGCTTCCTCACTGGCAAGATCGCGTAGCTGCGCATAACGGAGAATTGGCTCGGACAAAAACGCGTTCATCCGTCTGCGGGCGGCACGTTCCCCTGGTTCGATGATGCTTCCCTCTTTGCTAAGCGCCCAGCGGGACAGGTCGGGCAAAGGTAACCCATTTGGCAACTTGCCGCCGGGGAAGTTACGTGAATCGAGCTCGGAGATTCGCGGCGGGGGGAGAAGGGATTTCTTTGGCACCAGTCGCCAGGCCCGAGAATATGGGGTGAAGATGCGGTAGGGTTGTCCTGCGACTGTGAGGACTTCGCTCGGAGTGTGCACCGTCACATCATCAAAGGCAAATGAGCGGAGACCGTTTGTAGCAATTTCAGACGCTAAACGCTTCTCGACTAAACGGCCGTGCGGATCGGGATCGCGGTTGTAGTAAATTGCTTTTGCGCCAGTTTCTCTTGCCAGTGAAATAAGTGCGGCAGCAGGGTCGCCTTCTCTTAAGACGAGACGAGATCCTTTTGCGGCAAGATTTGCGTTGAGGGATTTCAGACAACCACAGAGAAAATCTTGTCGCATAGGGCCGGTGAAACGGTGTTCTCCGGACCAAGTGCTTAAGATGTAGACCGGTATCACCTGGGTGCTCTGCTCACAGGCAAAATGCAACGCGGTGTTATCCGTTAGCCGCAAATCGCGGCGAAACCAATGAAGAACAATTTGCTCGGAGCGTGTCATTATTCTTTAAGCTTTGTTAAATCAGGATTTATTTAAGTCGTCATTCAGCCTTGCAGTTTATTCTTTATAAAGCGTGCGGCCAAAAGCTAGGATTGATTCGGAAACCTCTTTTTTTGTAAAAGCGGTGAGTCTGACATAGGAGGATTATTCCCAATGCCTTTCGTACTACGCATCAAACATCGTTGAGCGTCATGAGTAGCAGAAAATCGAACATTTGTTTCGAGATGAGGGGGCATTGAAAAGAGCAGGGGAGTTGAAAAAACATGAAGTCCCCAGACTCCGAGCAGGCACCCCATCCCGCCCGGGCAAGCGTGTGTATTGCGTTCGATGGCGTTTGGCAAGCGATGACGTGTTGAGCTGAGCTGAGTTGATTACCAACGCATTTTTGGCCGGATATAGTCGGCTTTGACCGGTTGATGCAAGTGCTTGATTTTGCTTTTGGAATAAAGCTACAAGAGGGGTGAATTTTAGGAGGATGAGCCAGGAGATCGCGTGCCGGCGGCAGCGCCAGAGGGCAGGGGCGCTGCAAAGCAACCTGTCGGCAAAGTTGCTCTGAGAAGGTCGAAATGAGAGTGTTCGTGCGGTGCCAAGGAATTAACAAACGAGGTCGAACCCCGCAATGGTTTGCGGTTTCACCCCTGGATGAGGTTACGGATGTGAACACCCGGCAGGTTTTCGAGAGGCTAAAGAGCACACGTCGCGGTCGAGCATGATCGTTGTGAGTCTTAGGTAGCTCCCTAAGGCGAATTGCCGGGCGAACTCTACAATGGCAGTGTGCTCTCAGTCCTTGATCTGTGGTCGTGCAGGACGAATCCGGTGCTCGTCGCATACGTGGAGCTTTGAGGAAAAAAGGTCAAGGAGATTGCGAAAATTATAGCTGCTGCTCGTCGAAAAGGGGAAAATACCAGTCGGTCGGGCTTAAAAATTAAGACAAAAGGCTTTAGACTATTACGTTCGTTGTAAAATGAATGAGTCGATAACAGTTTTGCGACCGTTTTGCTCGGAGATATAATTATAATTACAGGAGAACAGGGAAGCTACTGTTCGAATGCTTGGTACAGCAGTATGATTTAGATTCTTTATCACGATTGTCCGGTTATAAGTCCCACAGCATCAACTGGTTAGAATCTAAGGTATGCAAATCTCTGGAATCCATTTCTGTAAGTATTTGATGCAGAGGCACTTTCTCAAACGGGTGAACGCTCAAAAGCTGCAAAGTTC
>CALDSX010000059.1 GCA_937924445.1 uncultured Chthoniobacterales bacterium | reverse complement strand
TGCTCTTTCAAATACCAATCGCGCCGCTTTTGCCAAGATCCCCGACTGCCGAGGCCCATACCGGTCAGGATCCATGCGGAGCCTAGGTGATTTGATGGCACGACACTCCCTCTTTTTTTACTTCAATCGCCGTTTTCGGGTTGAATTTGAGTTCTTTGTCCAGAGGGAACTCCATACCTATGGCTTATGTTTGGGTGGTAGGTTCGATGGCAAAAAGTCGCACCCCTCCGTTTGTTTTTCTGGAGTAGACGATTTTGCAGTGAAGTAACGTCGGCATCCAAACATAAAACCGAACCGATATTCGAGAACGATAACGCCGAATCTTCTTTTACGACTGAAATGTTTTTAAAGTGTGGCTCTTGAGAAAAAAGCAATTGGCACCGCCTGAGGAATCTGCCTTTGCGTCAGTCCGGCCTTTATTTTCGCCGGGGCAATCGCACATCGGTTACCTCGAGAACAGCTCCACGGTGGTTATCAAAAGCGCGAACAACTCCGGTTAGAGCCAGCACGCGTTCGAGTTCCAGCTTGTTTCCATGCCTCTGGAATTGGCGCGGAAAAAAAGTGGCTTCCACATACCCGGTCGGATCGGCCAGCGTTACGTAAGCCATTAAATCCCCCCGCAGGGTGTGGTTTAGTCGATCAGCCACGGTCAGGCCGCAGACTGTCACACGCTCGCCGGCAAACCGAATAATTTGTGCGGCGGGACAGTAGGTTTCCCAACGGACATCTGCTGAGAGGGTTTCAAATGGATCAAGCGTGACGGGAAAACCGAGTAACCTCAGCTCTTCCCAAGCGCGCGTTTTCGCGTCAGGATCATCGAGCGTTGGCAGTGAGAGACCTTCTGCTGCGCGGGCACTTGTCTGCCCGCTCCAGAGGCCCGGTAATTCATCTGAACGCACCCGCGGCGCAAAACTGCTCCAAAAGATTTCAGACCGTGACATGCCAAAACAATCTAGTGCTCCCGCAGCCACCAACAGTTCCAGATCAGACGGATCTGGGTCGGCTCTCTGAAGGAAATCTTTCACTGACCTAAACTTCGCCTCGGAGCGCTCGGTTAAAATTCGCTCCAACCCGCGGCTGCTCAGCCCTTTGATCTGGTGTAAAGGCACGCGAATTACCCCCCGGTTTGAAGTATCGGCGATCGTTTGGAAACTTACCCCTGATTGGTTGACACACGGACCAAACAGCCGAATCCCCAGCCGCCGACATTCCACCGCGTAAAAGAGTGGCGAATAAAAACCCCGTGCGTTTTCCAGCACAGCAGCCATATATTCGGCAGGGTACCGCGCTTTAAGCCATGCCCCCTCGAACGCTTCAACCGCATAGGCTGCACTATGCGCTTTGTTAAACATATAACCGCAAAATCTCGACAAACGTTCCCATACAACGCGAATTTCTGCCTCAGAGCGCCCGACAGCTCGGGCGCAATTTGCAAACTCCTCCCCCAAAGCCGCGATTTGTTCGGGGTCTTTATTCTTGACAAGGGCCCGCCTTAAGACATCCGCCCGCCCAAGGTTCATGTGAGCAAAATCTCTGGCCACATGTAGGATATGCTCTTCGAATACCAGTAAGCCATGCGTGTCTGCCATGGACTGCTCAAGAGAGGGATGCAGAAATTCTCTGACTTCAAACCCCTGCTGACGGCGGGTGAAAGCCAGTTTCTTACCTTCATCAGCAGCTCCCGGCCGAATCACGCTCACAACGGCACAGAGACAATCTATGTCCCGACAATTTGACTGCACCAGAAGCGACGTCATCGCTGGCGATTCGATGTGATGCACTCCACGCGCGCCACCGGAGGAGATCATTTCCCAGGTGAGCGAGTCTCGCCAGTCATCCCGCCGCAGCATCTCTGGATCAAACTCCACGCCACGCAATCGCAGTGCTGCTGTGACGTCTCGCAACACGGCCAGGCCCGCCTGACCAAGCAAATCGATCTTTACAAACCCGAGTTCTTCCACCGCCTCCATGTCAAACTGCGTCATCACCCGTCCGCGCGCAGAGGGAATAAGAGGCATAACCTCAGAGAGCGGACGGTTTCCCACCACCAATCCGCAAGGATGCATCATCGGATGGCGCGGGAATCCTTCGAAATGCCGCGACAAGCGAAGCACTTGATCAAACGGCTCTTCATCCAGACGAAGCTCCCGAGTCCGGGGGTTCTCGGCCACTGCTCGTTCGATGTTTGGCCCAGTCACACGCGGTAGGAGCCGTGTCACTGCTCGCACCTCTTCCTCGGAAAGCCCAAACACTTTGCCAAAGTCTGCGATAGCCGCACGTCCGTGAAACACGCTGAAGCCACCTATCATTGCCACCCTCTCCGGGCCGAACCGATCAAAGACCCACTGCACGATTTCTTCCCTTTGATCCCAGGGAAAATCGAGATCTATATCTGCAAGCTTGGAAAACTTGACGCGTTCTGGATTAAGAAAGCGTTCGAACATTAGTCCAAAACGCAAGGGACAGACATTTGAAATACCTAAGCAGTAACAGAGGAGACTGTCGGCTGCCGAACCGCGCGCAAGCCAAGGAATACCCCGCCGTTGCGCCTCTTCAATGATTTCCCGCACGATCAGAAAATAATCCGCATAACCGACGCTACGAACCACAGCCAGCTCGTGCTCTAGCCGTGTAACGGCTTCGTCAGGTGGTTTTTTTCCATAGCGCCTAAGCAATCCATGCCGACCATGACGAACCAAAAGGTCAAAGGATGTTGGCAGTTTGTTATCCTCCGATGGAGGAGGTTCCTCTAGGCTCTCCCACCACCTGGTGGGGATCGGATAAACGGGAAATTCGCTCCCGCGACCGGATTTCATGCGCCGTCAAGAAATCGAACTGCCAAATCCTTTGGCCATGCAGCCTGAGTCGTCACGGAAATACCCCCGCGTGGTGAGAACCAACCGTGCACGATCATGCGCCGTGGCTTGCAAGCCGTCAGCAGATCGTCAAGCACGCGATTGACAATCTCCTCGTTGAAACTGCGAACGTTACGATAGGAAGCCAAGTAGAACTTCAACGATTTGGTCTCGATACAGAGCGCGTCCGGCACGTATTCGATTCTCAAACGGGCGTAGTCCGGCTGGTTGGTCACCGGACAGAGTGATGTGAACTCGGGACAATCAAATGTAATTAAATAGTCGCGTCCGGGGAACCGGTTGGGGAATGTGTCGAGAATCGCAGCGGATGGTTCGTTGGGGTATTCACCTGTCTGTTGGCCCAGAAGCCGAAATTTTGCTTTCTCTGATTTGATAGTCGCTTGAGAGGATCGAGTTTTCATTGGCAATTAACTATTTCATTCCGGCCTGGCGAGCTACTTCGATGACAAGTTCCGGAGTGATGACCTCAGGTAAAAGCACCGGCTTGCGCCCACGTTCGGCGGGCCAGACAACATACATCGGCACCCCGCCACGTTCGAACTCTTCAAGTCGGGCTTTTATTTCTGGATCAAAATTTGTGAAGTCCGCTTTGAGCATGACAAAGTTGCTCTCCTCAAAGGCATCAATGACATCCCGTCGCGAAAGCACTAGTTGCTCGTTCACTTTACAAGTCCAGCACCAATCCGCGGTAAAATCTACAAACACCGGTCGGTTATCCCCCGCCAAGAGTTCTGCCAACCTCAGGTTAGAAAACGTCTCCCAGTAAATCACCCCGTCTCGCGCTCGGCCCTTCTTTGAGGAGTCTTCGCGAACAGCTTTGGGAGTCTGGGCGAACGCCGCTCCGAGCACCGGCCAGCCCCAAACAATTAATCCAGCGACAAACAATAACCCTATTATTCCAAATCTTTTCTCGATCGGTTTGGCGAGGTAACCCAGAAATGCTCCATAAAACCATGTGGCCATTCCAAGTAATAAATAAAAGGCCAATGCCGCCGTGGCTGCGTTTGTTCCGCGCATCTGTCCGAGCAACCACACAAGCCAGAGTACCGTGGCCAACAACGGAAATCCCATAAATTCTTTCAGCCGCACCATCCAATTTCCAGGTTTCGGTAGGAATCGCACCCAGCCAGGGCGCACCGAAAGCAAAAGATAAGGCAACGCCATTCCGGTGGCGATGGAGAGAAAGATCACCGGAATGACTCTCATCGGCTGCGCCAACGCAAATCCAAGAGCACTCCCGAGAAACGGCGCTGTACAAGGCGTGGCAAGAATGGTGGCAAAGACACCATGTGAGAAACTTCCAAGCAATCCATTCGTGCTGGCAACGCGTTCAACAACCGCTCCTGTTTTTGAAGGCAGCATAATTTCAAACAAGCCGAATAGGTTCATCGCAAACACCACAAGCACAGCTCCCATCGCTAAAATCATCCATGGATTTTGGAACTGAAACGCCCAGTTTAACTCGCCACCCGCCAAGCGGACGCCGATAAACGCCAGGGCCACGAGCAAGAACCAGACATAAATTCCAACCGCGAATGCTAGTCCATGCAAAAAAATCTGTTTTTTTGATTCGCCTGCCTGCTGGATAAATCCGACAAGTTTGAGTGAAATTGCCGGAAGCACGCATGGCATGAGATTCAAAATCAACCCGCCTAGTATACCAAACAAAATTGCTTGCCAAAGCGACGTGACCCTTCCGGTGCCGCGTGTATCGAACCCCCCATCCTTAGCCGCTGGAGCTGTGGTGGCGACACGATTATCCCCTTCCGTCTTCCCGACATCAGTGCCCGGAATTTCGTCCACTTCAATAATATACCCGCGCGGTGGTTCTCCCGCGATGATAACTCCTGGCACACCCGAAATCCCTTCCGGCGCGGTTGCCGTCAGAACGCGGAATGTGGCGACGCCCTCCAGAGGACCCTCCACTTTTGTGATTACTATCTCTTTTGGCGGATTCGGAAAAAAATCAATGACTTTTCCGTCTGACCACATCCCATCAACGGTGAGTTGAAACACAGAACCCTCCCTTGTCCAGCGGGCGCGAACAGCTTCAGGTAGGGGTCGCGGACGAGCATCTTCAATAGACGCCAAGAGCCGCCCCGTCTCCGGATGTGCTTCAGTCTGTGGGCCTATCTCGATTTCAAAGTCCGTGCCTCCAGGCTCACAACGAGTGTCCGTACATCGCAGCCACGAAATCTTACCGCGAAGGCGAACAGAATTGTCCGGAAGAGATTGCGGTAGGTGCAAATAGAAGGGCAAGGCAACTTCGCCGTCATAGACGTAAGAAACAATGTCTAACTCCTCCATTTTTTTTGGCGTTGGCCATTCGAAATCGCTTGTCGAAAACCCCTCAGGCAGTTCCCAGGAAATGGAGGTGGCCAGGCCAGAGTCGCCCGGGTAGGACCAATAAGTATGCCAACTACCAGCATGGCGGAGTACAAGAGCCATCCGCACTCTCTTTCCATCTCCCCATCCGGGTTGGAGCCGGACAACTTCCGCTTCCACAGGGTTTGCCATGTGGATGGTTTCTTGGTCTTGCCCATTCAGATCGGGCACAGCGATCAACGAACAAAACGTGGCAATGCAAGTAAAAAATCTCAGCGCGTCAAATTTCATCAAATGACTAAACGCACGGACTCTTCGTTCGGCAACTTCAATCCTGCCTTGCGTTTTTTACCTTACCTGCTAAACCTAAACTTTTTAAATGGAAACGACACTTATTTTACTAAAACCAGATTGTGTGATCAAAGGTCATTGCGGTGATGTTCTTCGACGATTCGAACATGCGGGCTTCGAAATTCGCGGCTGTAAAATGCTCGCGCTCGACAGGACGATCCTTGAAGAGCATTACAGCCACATCAAAGACAAACCGTTTTTTCCTGAGGTCATTAAATTCATGACTTCGAGTCCCGTGATCGCCCTTGCACTTGCCGGTGAGAACGCTGTCGCTCGTGCCCGCGAATTGCTTGGGCCAACCGATGCTACCAAAGCCATGCCTGGGACCATTCGTGGTGATTATGGTCGCGATGTGATGGCCAACGTTGGCCATGCGTCGGACTCTATCGAAAACGCACAAGTCGAGCTTAAACGTTTTTTCAAGCCGGATGAGTTATTTCCGACTCATAAGGTGCCTTACAAGATTTACCCGGTCTCCTGAGGCAGATCCAGGCAGATAGGAGGGTCAGGACTGCTCGTAATCTCATCCGAACCGTGTTGTGCATTGAAGCGACGGTCTTTCCCCGGCTTCGCCTTTCGGGCAGAAGCAGTCACTGTCGAACTGTCAATCACTTCCAGGAGAGAGCAGAGCCGCAACCACTCGCGTTGAGTTTCTGCGAAGGTTGAACTCGCCAGAGGCCATCGGGCCACTACCACGAAGTCTACCGGGTTTTTATATTCTGTCTGATGGAGCCGGAAACATTCGCGAATCAATCGTCGCATTCGCGATCGGGCGACCGCTCCGCCAGCTTTTTTGCTTGTAACAATACCAATCCGTGCCCTTGAGCCACCGCTAGGCATCAACGCCTGAAGAACAAACAGGCGGCCTGCTGCCGAAACTCCATGATCTTTAACGCGTTTAAAATCATGGCGACGAACCAATCGCGCCGCTTTGGGAAAAGACTGGCCCGGCATAGAGTGGGCTGGCCGAATCGGCCTCCCTGGCTGATCGGGCAGGTGAGGTCAGGTTGGCACGTGAGTCTGATGAATCTGATCAGCTTCGGGCACCAGTGTGGCGTTTATAATGAACCTCAACTCCTTTGGGCAAAAGACGCTTGCGTCCTCGACGACGGCGGCGATTGAGCAATTCACGGCCACTCTTGGTTTTCATTCGGGCCCGGAAGCCGAATTGGCGTTTTCGGGTTCTCTTAGAAGGATTATAAGTCGGCTTCATAGCTGCAAACAAAAAGGTGATAAATAAGAAATTTCAAATTAACAACAATCACCCGTCCTGTCCAACAGAATTTCAGCTCGTCGCCTAAGGTCCCCCATGCTAGTTTGCGGCTCGACTCGGAATAAGCAGGGCGAACTCCGCCTGCGACCGCTCGCGGTAGGTTTCAGCGAAGTCGCGCTTCAATCCTGGAAACACTGCAGTGCAGAATTGCGTTCCAATCACTCTCGTAAACAGCCAGTTAGCGAACGGCTTCGACGATCGCCAGTGTCTGTCGATTCGTCCTTTTAACTTGAGAGATGACGAGGATGCTGAAAATCTTACGGGCCATGGCTGCCTTGAACAAAACACGCGAGGAGTTACCAAAAAAGTCGAGAGGAGTTTTTAGCGAACGGGGGCCATCATGGATGATGAGGTGGAAGGGTTCATCCAGCGGCGCAGTATTTTCGGGGCAACGGAGTGCCTAACAGGGGATGGTTACCGATGCGCCAGGTTCCACTGGTCAGTGTCGCTTAGAGCGGAGTGAGGGAGGCGATGAGTTCAACAATCTGCTGCAGGTCAACTCTATCGAAGCTGTTGAAAAAGTCTAGTTTGATGAGGCGGGCGTCAGATGGAGCCGTGTAAGATCGTGAAGGAAGAAACTTTTGATCCTGATCGTAAAAGTCATGAATGAAGCAGTCATCTTGAGCCAAGAAGTCTTCAAACCATGGGAAAAAGTCTTCGAGTGGCTTTCCAGGGCTTTGACCATCCGTTTGAGGTTTTGTGCAAGGGCTGTCATCAAGCATTGCTCCAGCACGTTGGCTTTTCCACGCAGGCGAGCCCGGCGCAAACCCATCTGTTCTTTGGCTTCAGCAAAAAGATGCTCAATCCGTTTGCGGCATCGCAAACTGATGGCATAGGCCGGGCTCTGGCGCCATTGGGCCAAGCGATCCAGTGCGGCCTGGTGAATATAGCGGTGAACCACCCGGCTCGGTGCCCGGGTGCATTGTTGCTTGAATGGACACTGCCGACAATCCACTTTGCTTGCCCCGTATTCCATCATCTGGTTATGCTTGTGCCAGGTGCGTGCTCTCATGGTTTTACCGGCCGGACAGATCATCACATCGGCTTGGGCATCGTAGGTGAAACGCTCCGGCCCAAAGATCCCTTGGCTATGAACGTGATGATGGTTTTCCTTGAGCAAGGGAGCATGGACGGTCACGCCGGTATTCACCAGGGCCGCGGCTGCGGCTCCGTAGCCGTAGGCTTTGTCCGCTCCCAAAGTCTCAGACATCCTGACCTCTGGGGAAAACGGATGACCTGATTGGGCGGTAAAAGACGCGGAGATCTGTGCCTGGATAGCAGACTTCCGTGGCATTGAGTTCGGTGCACATGACCTCAAGAGTGGCGTCATGGATGGGGTTG
>CALDSX010000058.1 GCA_937924445.1 uncultured Chthoniobacterales bacterium | reverse complement strand
GATAACAGGTCGCCCCGCGAGTAATCGCGGGGCGCGGATTGAAACTTTTTATTTCCTCCGGGTATGACCACAGCGGACGAGTCGCCCCGCGAGTAATCGCGGGGCGCGGATTGAAACTCGAGTATGATGATAGCGGACAGGAGAATAAAACGTCGCCCCGCGAGTAATCGCGGGGCGCGGATTGAAACCATCCTGAAGGAGAATTTTCAAAATGGATAACAGGTCGCCCCGCGAGTAATCGCGGGGCGCGGATTGAAACAAAAGATCACTAAAATCCTTACAGAACTTTGGCAGTCGCTTCCACCGGTTGAGACTCAATCGAACGCGACCCGAACATTTGTTACCTCATCGCCCAGGGAAGCCAAATTCGTTAAGTTCTAAAATGTTATATAAGCCTTTCTCTCGTATTATAAAATGATTTTATCAGCACGACTAAGCCTATTTTTCCATTAGATGACTCAACATCGCAGAAGCGATTCCAAGGTAGATTAAGACCCCCAAGATGTCGGAAATTGAGGTCACAAGCGGGGCACTGGCTGCCGCGGGATCCTGTTTAAGAATTCGTAGGATAAATGGCAGCGACATGCCAACCAGACTTCCCAATAACACAATACAGGTCATGGCAAGGGAGACCACCACAGCGATTTCAAGCCCGGAACGCCACCAACCCAAAAAGAAAACAGCCAAAGACATCGTCAGTCCCAACAAAAGAGATACTCTGACTTCACGCCACGCCACACGCAAATAATCGGCTATCCGAATTTCACCAAGCGCCATACTACGGATGACGAGTGTTGCTGCCTGAGAACCAGCATTTCCGCCACTGTCAATGAGCAGCGGCAGGAAAAATACAAGCGCAACCACCGACTCGATGAGCGATTCGAAGTGCGCAATCCCTGCACCGGAAAAAATATTCATAAAGACAAGAATAATCAGCCAGGAGATGCGACGTGAGTAAAGCATGGCAAGGGGCGCTTTGAGATAATTCGCATCCAATGGTTTGATGGCACCACCTTTATGGATGTCCTCCGTGGCTCCTTCGACAGCGACATCCAGGACATCATCCGCAGTCACCACGCCAAGCAGAACTCCCTCAGAGTCAGTGACTGGCAAAGCAAAATATCCGGTAACTCTCATAAGCTTTACCGCCTCTTCTTCGGGATCGAAGGCCTTGAGTGCGGTGAACCGACCATCCATGAGCGAGGCAACCGCGGCCCCATCGGGCGCGGAAATAAAACGGCGCAGACGAATCGCGTCGAGCAGTTTGCCCTTGTCATCCACTACGTAAATCATATTAAGCGTTTCACTCTCAGCGGCCTGGCGTTTGATTTCCTGCATGGCCTCTGCAACCGATAAATTCTTTTGAACTTCCGCGAACTCGGGACTCATCAATCGCCCCACACTGCCCTCTGGATATCCTAGAAGCTGAAGAGATTCTTTGCGATCCTCAGGCGGTAAAAGATTCAGTAACTTTTGCGTGACCGGAGCAGGCATCTCTTCAAAGAGAAACGTCCGATCGTCCACGCTCATTTCCGCCAGCACATCGCGCGTTTCCTGATCGCTGAATTGATTGAGCAAGGCGAGTTGATTCTCCTCGTCCATCATCGAAAAGAGGTCGGCAGACTGTTCCCTTGTCAGGCACCGAAACAGCAAAACCCGATCACCCGCGGACAGTTGCTCAAATACTCTCACCAGTTCTTCAGCCGCAACTGGTTGTAAATAGGAACGAAGCTCAGCCCATTTTTTTTCTTGAATAAATTGCTGAATTTTGTCGTGCTCGGTCTCTGTATCCATAGTGCTAGTGTTTAGGAGTCTATTTGAAAAACGGGGCTATGAGCCGCGATATCTTCACGTCTCAGCCAGCTTCAAAAGTCGGATTGACCTAAATCTGCTTGGCGCTTAGATCACGTCTTCGGGAGCTGCAAAGAGTTGAATGCACGATTCCCTGCCGTTTGGCAATCAAAAAATTCGAATAAATGATGGTGGACAGGTCAAAAATTAGCTGATTCGTAATCTCAACTTGTGCTGATAAACGGATACAGCCAACGTAGCGTTTGACGCTGGTACAAGAGCCCATAATGCCGCATCCAAATCAGCTTTAGGATAAAAAAACGCTGTTTACTCTGATTCTCTCCCAACCGCCAGGCACGCCTGCACAGCTTTTCTCTCGATAGAGTTCCCTGTCTCTTCCACTCGAATGCGGGCCCCTGCTTTGAGACCGATACTTGAGAAGCTACAGACTGTGATCTCAAGGTTATGGCCGGTTCGCTGAGATTTGAGTTGCGCGAAAAAGACTCACTATCTGCTTTGTTTTAGATGGGTTTCAAATCTTTTATATTTTTATAAAGTTGGGCTTGAACGATCTTTTGAATGATTACAGAGTTTAACTACTATGTTTAAATTTATGAGCCACCTTTTCAAATCCGCCGTCTTCTCTCTCGCTCTCAGTTCACTGGTTTACGCAGATGAAGGCGGAGCAGGTCGTTATGTGCCTGGAAATGCCGCCACGCTGATTGATCTTCCCCCGACGAAAGGTGGATGGGTAATTGAGCCATTGTATCTCCATTACTCAGGTGACGCGGCGGCATCCAAACGCTTCCCCAATGCCGGGCTTGTCACGTCAAACCTCGATGTCACATCCGACGCTTTCATTTTGGGCGGCCTCTATACCTTCGAGAGCCCTATTCTGGGTTCCCACTACACTGTTGGTGCTTTTTTACCTTATCAGTGGATGAGCGTGACTGCTAAAATCCAGGCACTCGGCTATTCAATACCCCGCAAAGAGAAGACTGATGGCATCGGCGACATTACGCTCATTCCGGCTATGATGGCTTGGAAGTTTGATTCATGGCAAATCAGCACCTTTCTCCCGATTTATGCCCCCACTGGAGACTTTAAGAAGGGGTCCTTTGCCAACGTAGGAAAAAATTATTGGACCTTCGACCCGACCCTCCAATTTTCATACAATAATCAAAAGAGCGGATTCAATGCCTCCGTCTTTACAGGCGTGATGCTCAATACGAAAAACGAGAAGACGGATTATCAAAGTGGCTCTTCTTTTCACGTCGATGCCAGCGTTCAACAGCTTCTGCCTGTTGGATCCGGTTTTTTGAGTCTTGGATTCAATGCGTTCTACTATGAACAGTTCGAAGGAGACAGCGGTGCCGGTGCGAAGCTGGGCAGCTTCAAAGGCAAAACCGCCGGTATTGGTCCCGCTCTGGGATACATACTTCCGATTGGTGAAAACACGCTTGTTCTTGAGGCCCGCTGGCTCCCCGAGTTGGAAACCCGCAAACGTCTCGAGGGAGATTTTCTACTGTTCAAACTCGTCTACCAGTTCTGAAGAGTCGCCCTAATTGCTCGGCGGGGTAGCTGAGAACTTTTGTCAACTGCAACAGTTCCTCCATTTCACCTAATCAAACTTGGTTCCTGAGCTGTTTTTAAACGTCGAACCGTTTAAGCACTGGCAACGGGCAAAAGAGTATTCTTAAAATTCAGGGAAAACCTATTTAAACGCATTTCGATCCTTGACTTTAAGAACCTGAGAAGAGATGGTGTTTCGTGAAAAAGTGCAACATTACCCCGTCGTGTTCTGTCTTCGTGGCCCTAGTTATTGTGGGTCTTGGTTTGGTTTCCTGCCAAAGGGAGGATCGCTTTCGTGATGCAGACAAAGACGGCAACGGTTTGCTCAGTAATGTTGAATTCAGTAATTACACGCTGCGAGCGATTTTTGCACAAGCTGATGCAAACAGCGATGGACAAGTGACATTTGAAGAATGGACTATTATCAATCCCAACGCGAAGAAAAATTTATTCCTCGAATTGGATGCCGACCGAAACAGCTCAGTAAGTTTCGCTGAGGCAGAAAAACATTTTAAAGACAAACAGATTGGCGAAAGTTTATTTCGAGATATTGATTCAAATAAAGATGGCGGCATCTCCCGTGATGAGGCAGCCGCTTATTTGAAAGAAATGGAAGCCAAAGCTGCATCACTACAAACAAAAAATAACTGAAAACCTCTTCTTAAAAACCCTCGGATCATGAAATTTAAGTTTCCAATCGCGTTAGTTTTTTTATTAGCCTCAATGTTCGCATTTTCCTCGTGCGTACATCCGGATCCTTTTGTCAGGCGGGGACGTGCAGGGGGTGTTGCCGTTGGGGCAGCCACAGGTGCGATTATCGGTAACAATGTCAAAGGAGGAAACTCCTGGGGTGGTGCAGCCATAGGAGGAGCTGTTGGAGGACTCGTCGGGGATCGCCGAGGCAAAGTGAACTCAATGTATTACCGCAGCGGTTACGGTCGTGGCTGGTAACACTCCGAAGCCTAAAAAACCTTTTCCCCAAACATAAACTTTAACTGGCTAAAACTCCGGCACACCCAAGCTCCACCTAAGCTTGAACTTTAAAAATTAAACTGACAACTGCTAGTTGTAGTAAGACAACGCGGGTCTTTTTTGCAAACATACTTCTTTTTCACAACGGGTGGTATTCATTCAAGAACTAGAAACACTTAAAAATTGGCCGCAAAACATATTTTACTCAGGAAACACCCGTTTTTAACGATCGGCTGAGCACGTAGCCACAAGAAGCCAAGAAAAAGCCTAGCGGATCAACTGGAAATACCGAAGGAGCCATTGTCGACGCACAATCAAATGCAATCTATCTCTCCTCCGGTTCCTTACAGCCTATAACATGGACTTTAGTCCTAGCGGCAAGGATCACTCGTCGGACCTCTATGCGTTACCTTCTTGGTCATGAACTTGTGAATCTTTCGGTCTTTCTTTGTTTCGCTTCGGCGTGACGCACTGGGCTACGGTTGCAAAGTGTCCAAAACCGTCTTGACTTCGGCGATCTCGCCGCCGCCGATGATGAGTTTCTGATACTCGTCAGGGTGATCTTCAACGTCCACACGAATATAACCATCCGCGCCATGAGTCACCCGCAGTGGAATAAGCCCAAACCGCACCCACCATGGGGCCACTCTGGTCGGCACAGAACATACTTGACCACCAGTAGCCGTTACGGTCTTGAAAGCGATGCCTCGCGGCAGCGTGAGGAATGCAACAGAGCGCCCCCAAGGCGATTGTGCCTCCAGCAAGTTGACATCGTAAGTGAAGATGTCGTCCATTCGGTTCTCCCCTACCCGGCCACTGCTATGGAAAACATACATCGAACGCCCGGCGATATCTTCCAGCGTATCGAGATCGCCACGCTGCATCTACATCTATTGCCTGCCATCCACTCTCCGCCAATCCCAACGCCAACCGAGTTTTCTAAGGTCAGCCTCAGCGACACACGATTTAAAGTTCACGAAGTCATGGCAAAAAAGTTTGCCATCCAGTGAGAAGAAGTGAAACACCCAAGGCTCAGGGTCATAACCGACCTGTCCACCGACTTTATCCAGGGATTCGTATGGACCTTCAATTTCTCCAGTCATGCTGCGCAATGCCCCGACACCGCGCATGCGAGGGTTGTGATCGAGATAATCAGGATCTCCAAAGATTGAGAATGTAATGTAAAAAGTGTTGTTCCAAGAAGTAAGCCATGTATGCCAAAACACATGAGTACGATTCACTTCGGGCGGCTTCACTACGTAGGGTCTCTTCTCCAGAAGCCACTCGATCTGCTCATAGGTCCATACTGGTTCTAGAGGCTCCCGTCGAGCCAAATCCTTGGATTTCCAAATCATCAACTTGCCCGAGTAAGAATAACTCAGTGGGAGGGTCAGATGCCGAAGTCGGCGTTCGGAGTTTTCAAGGGCGGCGAGGGCTATGCCGAGCGTGCAGAGCAGCACGAGAGAGAAAAAGCGCGACTTGAGCTCAACGTGAGACAGTTAGTTGTTGAGGTAGAGTGGCTTAAAAAATGCAGGGAGATGGGGATCACTCCATGAGCGGGGCGATGTTGGAGAAGAGAGATTACCACCTGAGTGTGCGGCGGCGGCGGGAGATTGTGGGCCTCAACTGCCACCGGCTTAAAAGGTTGCCTACCCAGGGATCTTGCCCCGAAGATTCTGATATGGCATGGCGGAGCGATGAGATGCATTTACGATTATCAGAGGTTGTAGTCCGACGGATGAGACATTAGCTTTTGAAGAAAGGAAGGAACGACGGGAGCAAGTCGCCGGAGGGTGATGAGGTGCATGGGGCTGGAAGCAATTTATCGAAAGGCGAGAACCAGCAACCGATCGGTCGGGGGCAGACCAACCCGTGTGTGCTTCGGGAATCGAGAGGTACTCCAGACCAATAAGGTATGATGTGCCAAGGCGACCGACAGCCCGATGGCGCGGGAGGTGAGCTTATTTTGTAGTGATCATGCACCGGAAAACACGAGCGGGGAATTTTTTGAAGTTCTCCAAAACACTTGATGACACCTTTTGCGTGGAGGCTTTTGAGTGGCGGTGGAAGCCATAGGAAGGCAACCAAACCCAGCGAGCCTTTGACCTCAGAGCAAAATCAATCACAACCCAACCCGCTGAGATATCAGCGAACTAACTAAATAACAGCTTCGATTGAGTTTAGCCTTCCACGCCATCTCTAATTGCCCAATCGCTTTTGGGGAGCTTCGGCGGAATGAATAATGCCGCTGCTTAGCCGCTACTGAAGTATGAACTGAATTTATGCGTTGATTTTACGCCATTGCTAGAGCGTCATTCTATCCAGCCCTCGTCCATAGGATTTTGGAGGGATTTGAGAACCATCAGTTTGACAATCATAGAGCTACAGGCCCGAGTTGCGCCACGCCAATCGGACATGGCATGCTGCAGACAGCTCTTCGAGGCCCGGTCAAGGCAATGATTGCCATCGCCAAAAGGATAATCGGTGAGCTCGGGGGGATGGGTGATTGTTCATGTGAGAAGGAATCTTCTCAGTATTAGCGACTTTTGCGTATCGAGAGAGATCAAGAGGGCGTCATCTTTTCGGCGCTTTACTATTTCCCTCTGAAAACGCGATGTTTTCGCGAACACGTCCCATTAAAAGCCCGGTTCTTTATTCAAAACGTTAGGAAATTTTGATTGAAGTTTTTGTTTGAATAACTTAGGTGCGCTTGACAGGCTGGTCATGATTTGACTTCCTGTAGCCGTCACGACGTTTTTCTTTGGATTTCTTCATATGCCATTGCTCGCATCACCTCTAAGGAGTCCGATGCTGCTACGAGACTTTTTACCTTCACTTGATGAAAATTAACAAAATTCTTGGTATTTACACACCCAACATTGTGCCAATGCGCAGCGATTACAGCATCAACGAGAAAGAGTTGCGTCGCTATATCAATTGGCTGATTGATAAGGGTATTTCAGGGCTTTATCCTAACGGAAGCACGGGAGAATTTATCCGCCTGAGTTTTGAACAAAGACTCCGCGTTGTGGAAATTATTGCGGATGAGACCAAAGGCCGGGTGCCCATTTTGGCAGGTGCGGCTGAGCCCAACATCAGCATGGTCTTGCAGGCATGCCGTCGTTATGCAGAACTCGGTTGCCAGGCGGTTTCAGTGACCGGCCCGTACTATTTCAAAGTAAGCCAAGCCAGTATTGAGCAATACTTTCGTGAAATCGCAGAGCAGACCCCCATCGACATTCTGTTATACAACATTCCACAGTTCTCCAATGAAATAAGCCTGGATGTGGTCAAAAGACTTGCGGCGGATTGTCCTCGTATTGTGGGGATTAAAGATAGTAGCAGGGATATGCCGCGCTTTATGGATACCTTAAATGAGGTAAAGTCGATTCGCTCTGATTTTGCATGTCTCATAGGTTGTGAAGAAATTCTCCTTCCCGCTCTTTTAATGGGTGCTGACGGAGGCACGGTCGCTGCCAGCGGAGTCGCGCCCGAGGCTGTTATGAAGCTCTACGACTCCTTTCTTGAAGGGAATATTCAGGAGGCAAAACGCATTCAGTTCAAGCTCCTAGAAGTCATCAAAACCATGTTTTCGGCGGGGAATTTTCCGGAGGGCTTTCGCGAAGGAGTTGGCCTTCGCGGTTTTCAAGTGGGACGGGGGCCTCATCCCATGAGCCCTTTGGAAATGCGGCATTTCAACGACATGCGGACAAAATTGGCATGTTTGCTTGCGGAGTGTGGCTTTGCGGAAGCTTCTGCTTTCTGCCAGGAGACGCGTTTAAGTCTAAACTCCATGTTGGAAAAACTTCGGCAACGCCTCCCGTGAACTTTACCGATCCAAGCCGAATGACAAACGCCGCAATTTAACACAGCAGGCAAATGATCCCCAATTTTATCCGGGGACAATAATGTTACGTCTATTTCTGAGAAGGGCCCTTGGCACGAAATGAGGTGGTAATTATCGTGTGTGGGAATAGAATGTTGTTCGTGAACGACAACTGCGCTTCTCAAGATACGCCATTATTATTTGGGAGACGATTAATTGTATGATTTCAGAAAATGCGGAAAATGAAAAAAGTGGGCAAAGTTCCGTCGCAACTCCATTCTTTGATCGCTAATTTTTCTGGTTTTTTCTGTTGACTCAAATTCGCCCTTCAGTGAGGGTCGAATTGAATTCAAGGGAGAGTGTATCATGAAATCGTTCTTCTCAGTTATTGCTGTTTGGTTGACTGCAACATCGTTTGTTCACAGTGAGATATTCTTCGATCTTGAGTCCGGAGCTGTCTGGTCCGACAAAGCAGATGTTCGCATCCCCAGCGACAGGGGCACCCGATTTTCTTTAGTAAATGACCTTGGGGCGGATGAACCGTCGGCCTTTTTCCGCGGTCGTCTTACATGGCGGCCGAGCGCGAAACACGATTTCTCTCTTCTTTATGCTCCGTTGGAGGTCGAGTATTCGGGATCTTTTGATAAGCAAGTAAACTTCAACGGATTTACCTTTTTGCCCAACACGCCAACAGAAGGGAAGTTTCGCTTTGACTCCTACAGAATCACGTATCGGTATAACTTTATCCAGAAAGAATCGTTCCAATTAGGAATTGGACTTACGGCTAAAATCCGCGATGCGGAGGTAAGTCTGAAACAAAATTCCCGAACGGTAACAGACAAGAATACCGGTTTAGTTCCTTTGATTAATTTTCAGTTGCAATGGTGTTTCGCACAAGAGTTGAGTCTATTGCTTGAGGGAGATGCACTCGGTGCCCCTCAGGGATATGCAGTAGATGTCACCACAGCGTTGCAGTGGCATGCTACAGAGAATCTTGCTCTGAGGCTAGGCTATAGAATTCTCGACGGTGGTGCTGACAATGACAATGTTTATGTGTTCAGTCGCTTCCACTATGCGACAGTTGGACTGAATTATCGGTTTTGATTGAACGCCTCTTCCCGAAGAGAATCGGAAAATGTGGGTAGAAAAAATTACCCCTCTTCAATTTTTTTGAATCGTTAACGGTTGGGCGTGACAGACAAGAAGGGTTCTAAATTAAATTTCATGATCCCATTCAGCCAATAATTCGTTGTGGGTTTCTTATTGCTCAATAGAAAGCTACCCCTTAATGGTCTTGGGTTATGAGGCATCAGATCCTACGCACAGGGGTAATTCTTTTTGGTGTTCTGTTCATTCTCGGAGTTATTCGGTTGTTTTTGCCGAGATTCGAATCTTCACTTGAAAAAGCTGCTCAGCAGAAATTGGCCGTGCCATTCGAATTTGCCCTTCCCTCGGGGTGGCGGATGGCGGCCATGCCCGTGGCGTTGCGTTTTGACAGTCCACTCGGTTCAGAACATGGGGGACTGACCTATAATGCGCAACCTTTCGGAGCAAGGGACGTGAGCTCGCTGCCTCATCTTGGAGATGATTTAAATGGTTGCTACGGATACAACAGCGACTTTGATGATCCTGTGAGAGCAGTGGCAGATGGATTGGTTATCTACGCTAACGACGTGGGAGGGGGATGGGGAGGCATTGTTATCTTGCTGCACCGGTTGAGAGATAATCGCCTGGTTCAGTCGTTCTACGGGCATTTGAATCGGATTGAAACCCAAATTTACGATGTGGTTCATCGTGGCCAAGTCATTGGCACAGTAGGTGATGCCGGTGGACAATATTATGCTCATTTGCATTTTGAAATGAGGGCATTTGCCAATCCTTATATTGGAGCCGGATACGGCGAAATGGCAGTCGGCTGGCTTGATCCCACAGCATTTATTCTCGAACACCGAGGTGCAGCGCAGGATGATCTTATACCGTCTCCGGGTGGGTATAAGCTGGAGTCCGAGAAAAGAAACGAATTTCGGTAATGGTCGTGAGGACGGCAAGGCAAAGGAGACAGACGTCGAGTGCCAAAGAGAAGGCAGGGGACAGGGAGAGGATGCCGAAACAGCCGCACTCGGTGACAGTTCCTTTAAGCAATGCAAAGGAAAGCACAAAAATAAAAAGAGCATAAAGTGCGGTAGCCATGATAGCAGATCCCAAAGGTGCCAGTCGAAAGAGCAGCGCGAATCCAACGACGAGTTCGATAGCAGGCAAATAGGCAGCTGTAATTCCTGCAAGACCAAAGCTAACGATTTTATAGTCAAAGATCGCAAGCTGAAAAGTGGCAGGATCGAGAAGCTTTGAATAGCCCGCCAAAAGAAGCACTAAGGCGGGAGGCAATCGAAGGAGTGGTGCGAGAGGAAAAGGCAAGTGCTTCAACGCATTCGAACCTCAGCCAAGATTTGAGCTTTTGAGAACATCCATAAAAGCTTGATAAAACTCCTTATGCCTCGCGACAGCACGACGGATGACAGGTTTGATATTGTGAATGTCGCCATCGTTAATTACAAGATCCACGCTAAGGATAAAGGAGATCATTTCGTCATTCGTCACGAAATCAGAGCCAATCAAACAAATAAACTGCCGTCGCCGCTGATAAGTGGGCAGGTGGATAGCTGCGGCGATGACGGGGTTTTCTGATAAAGGCGCGTTACCGAAGTTTTGTGAAATGATGATGAGATCATAGGGGTGTGAGCGGAGCTTCAGGATAATGTCCTCGGCAAAGAGCCCCACATGGATTTTGTATTCGAGCGAAGCGAGGTGGTCAATGATGACGGGCTGGTGGTCCGGGTGATCCACACAAACGAGGGCGGTGATTTCGCCCGGTTCGAACATGTCGTATCTTTCTTGGAGTGCCATGTTTTTAGGGGAAACGGGTCCGTTTGCTGAAGTTCTACAGTGATTGGCTCGCGGTATCCAGACGCAACCCGGAGGAGGCGGTAATCATATCATTGCCACGGTTTTTTTTGATCAGATCAATTTCCCGCTGCACAATACCTCGGCGAGTGGCGTAGCGAAGGGCGATTTCCTCTTCAATTTTATCCGCTTCGAAAGCCTCTAAAAGAGATTGGTCGAATGTGCGCCAGCCGAAGGTCGAGCCATCTTTAATTATTTCATAAAAAGAGCGGCCTTCAGTTTCGCCGAGGGCGATGGTTTCGCGGGTGCGAAGATTGCTGCCCATGATTTCGAGGATCAACTGCCGACCGCCTTTTTTCGCTGCGACCAGGCGCTGGCTTATGACATAGCGAAGAGTGTCGGCGAGACGTTGGCGGAGTTGGTCTTCCTCTTCATTGTCGAACATTCCTAGGATACGACCGATGGACTGTCCGGCGTTGATAGTGTGAATGGTGGAAAGGACGAGGTGCCCGGTTTCTGCGGCTGTAAGGGCAATTTCGACGGTTGCGCGGTCGCGCATTTCACCGACAAGGATGACTTTTGGTGCCTGACGTAAGGCAGCGCGAAGTCCGTTTGCATAAGTATCAAAATCCTGGCCAAGCTCGCGCTGATTGAATGTGGCGCGTTTGTGGTTGTGGATATACTCGATTGGATCTTCAAGAGTGATGACGTGAACAGGTTGGGTTTCGTTGATGTGATCTAGAATTGCAGCCAGAGTGGTCGTTTTACCACTTCCTGTGGCACCGGTGACGAGAACAAGCCCGTTTTTTTCATTTGCGACCTCGCTGAAGATAGGTGGGAGATCAAGAGCCTGAATGGTGGGGACTTTAGACTGGAGCTTGCGCATGACAATGGCAAAATTGTCGCGCTGCCGGAAAATGTTCACACGAAACCGGGCCCCTTCGATACCGTAAGAGCAATCGCAAGAGCCGTGAGTGAGCAAGTCGCGCATGAGGCGACGATTGTTGTTGAGGATATTGAGGGCGATCTGCTCGGTTTGGTAAGGGGTGAGGTTCTCGATCGGTGGCTCGACTTGGATGGCTTTCATTTGGCCGAATGCTTCGACCTGGAGGGGGCGATTGACGGAAAAATTGAGGTCGGAGATCCCGTCGTAGCTCTGCAGCATTGCCCCAAGAATGGCGTCGAGTTCAAGCTGGCGCATAGAGAAAAGTAAGGCGTTTTTAGTGGGCTTGGTCAGGCTTCTTCAGTCGTCCAGCTCATCCTCGGGGGGTTTTTGGAGAAAATGCCTGAATTTTTTACGGTCAGTGGCTTTTTCATAGGCCTCTTCAGCGCTGATTTTTCCTTCACCGAGAAGCGACATGATCGCGTCGTCAAGCGGTTGGTTTCCTTTCTTTTTACCGACCTGAATCATACCGGGAATCTGATGCGTCTTGGCCTCGCGGATAAGGTTTGCAATAGCAGAATCCACAACGAGAATCTCAAGAGCAGCAACGCGACCCGGTTTGTCCACACGGCGAAAGAGGCCTTGGGCAATGACTGCCTTTAATGATTCTGAAAGCGTGGCACGGATCTGGTTTTGTTGGTTAGCCGGAAAAACATCAATGACGCGGTCTATAGTTTTTGCCGCATTAGATGTATGCAGAGTGCCAAAGACAAGGTGGCCAGTGGCGGCAGCAGTTAGGGCGAGTTCGATGGTTTCCAGGTCGCGCATTTCGCCGACCAGAATGATGTCAGGATCTTCACGCAATGCACCGCGCAAGGCCGCAGCGAAAGAGCGAGTATGGGCTCCGACTTCCCGTTGATTAACGAGGCACTGTTGGCTCTGATGGACAAATTCGATCGGATCTTCAATGGTAATAATATGATCGTGCCGCATTAGATTAGCGTGATCAATCATCGCTGCCAACGTTGTTGATTTACCAGATCCGGTGGGGCCGGTCACAAGGACAAGGCCTTTGGGCAGCATTGAAAAACGCTTGAGCACCGGAGGCAACCCGAGATCGTCAACCGTGTAAACTTTACTTGGGATAAGACGAAACACGGCGGAGATGCCGTTTTTTTGATTTAAAAAGTTGGCGCGATAACGTGCGACTCTTGGGATTTCGTAGCCGAAATCCACATCGCCCGTTTCCTCAAACTCCTTGATTTTGATTTCTGGGGCAATCTCATAGACCATCCGTCTGAGCTCGTCCGGCTGGAGAATCGGGTAGTCAACCCGAATCAGTTGACCATTGATTCGGAGCATGGGCTGATTCCCAGTTGCGAGATGAAGGTCGGAAGCCTTCTGTTCAGCCATTAATCTAAAAAAAGCGTCAATTTGTGCCATGAAGGATGTGGATTATAACCCAAAGTTTGAAGTATTTTCGGTGCCGGGCAAGCAACTTCGCCGACATTTTTTCAGTGGCGATGGCAAGAGAGACCTTTTGATAACTACCTCATGTCTGGTGCCAAGCTTTATGCGCCACTTTGGAAATGTATGAGTGCGGTTTGCAGATATGCAACGTCTCATCGTTCAGGCTCTGATGCAGTGGCTCCGCACGCCAAGGCTTAATGCTTGGCTTACTTGGGAGACAAGCTTATCGCGCGTGTAGGGTTTAGGCATAAACCCTCGCAATCCTTTCGCCAAGAGAGAAGAGAGCTTCGCTTGCTGGGGAAAACCACTAGAGAGAATGACGGCCACATTCGGATTGATGAGCCGTAGTTCGTCAAAAACATCTTCGCCGTCCATCAGTGGCATTGCGAAATCAAGCAGCACAAGATCAATGGCCTTGCCGACTTTCTTGTAAATTTGAATTGCCGAGAAACCGTCCTGGGCGACGATCACGCGGTAGCCTGCTTCAGTGAGCATCGCCAAGATAATACGACCAACTTCAACTTCGTCATCCACAACCATAATAAGCTCTTTTGTGCCCGTAGGGTTCGCAATAGGGATACCCAAAAAATCCGGCTCGTTGGTTTGGGCATCAGGTTTATTTTCAGGCGTTGCGAAGTGTTCCGTGAAGCGCTCGGATTGTTTTTGCTGAGGTTCTTGGCTCTGTTTCGAAGTAGAAGGAGATTGGAATGTGTCCGATGTGAGGTGGTATGTTGGAGATGCAGAAGCTAATCCGCTGGACGGGGGTGGAATAAGTTCGGTGGTTTTGGGGTCGGGCGTTAAAACGTCGGGTTGTGAATACTGGTTGTCTTGCTCCGCATGAGTGTCGCTCTTTGTTGGAGGAGAGTAGGGAGTGGCGGGGGGATGCGGCTGGCGTGGGTTGGCGTATTCCTCACACGCAGCGACATAGTCAAGCATCGATTGCGTTACATGCGAAGCCCTCTCAACGGTATCTACAATATGGCCAAGCGATTCTTGAACCTCCGGGAGGGGCGCAGTGCGCTCAACACTCAGAAAAGCATAGCCGTAGATTCGCTGAAGGAGATTGTTGAGTTCATTGCAGGTATTCTTGAGCCAACGTATTTCCTCCTTGTCGAGCATTTTGGGGGGTGCGGAAAAACCCTCATTATGGGATGCTGTCTCTATCGTTGTTGGCCGCCCACCAAACGCAGCCTAAAAGAACCATAAGAAAAATGGAAAGAGAACCTAAAGTCAACATTAAATTACAATATCACCACATGCGGATAGTTCGTCAATCTCTTAATCGTGCGATGACTCTCTTTTTCTTGAGTCTCTTGTTGGGAAACTTCCAGGAGACCTTCCCCTTGTCGGCCGCTGAAAAGATCAAAATTGAGAAGCCAGGAGCAGAGATCCCGCCCACAACTCAGCCCGGGGAATTTCCGCTGCCAAAACGATGCGAATTAAAATACCGCTTAGGATGGAGTGGACTAACTGCCGCACGTGCTTCAATTCAAATTGTTCGAACTAATGATCTTTTACGTATCGAAGCAGAGGGAGGCACAGTCGGTTTGGCAAGAGGAATTTATAAAGTAGACTTCAATTTTTTATCGGAACTTAAGATTGACGGGCTGGATCTGCAACATCACCGCCTCGTTGAACAATACCGAAAAGTGCGCGTGGAGAATGAAGCAGTCATCACACCTGCAGGACTTTGCCTCACCCGGAAAGGGTTTCCCTCAACATCGAACACAGCAGAAAAGGAGCGGTTTTATGCGATTAACGATGCCGTAGATATGCCAGGAGCGCTTTTGCGATTTCGAAGCTTGCCGCTGAGGCCTGGCGACAAGGCGACGGCGCGGGTGTGTCATGGGGACAGGATTTACGTCGCGAAGATCGAAGTCCAACCCAGAGAAACGCTTATGATTTGCGGTCTACAGCGCAGAGTCATTCCGGTGGCACTCTCTTTGTCAAAAATGAACAAAAAAGGGGGACTGGAACCTCATAAAAGGTTTCGTTCTGCGATCGGGTGGTTTTCGGACGATGACCAGCGGGATCTTTTGCGTGTGGAGGGAGAAATTTTTATTGGGAAACTTTTTGCAGAACTTCAGCTTGATTGATTTTTAAGGCTTCGCAGGGAGGTAATTTAGCAGGATTTATCGCCTTTTTTAGTTGACCTGCTCGGAGCATTGCGGCGAGGACAAAAAGTATTTCTGCAGCAACAAAGGTAAGGACATAACCGAAACCACCGGTGCCGAATCCATAGCTGTGCAAGCCAACACCGAGAACGAAATTCACCCCGTACCAAGCCATAAGAACGGCGAGAAAAGCAAAAATAGCCCCCACGGCCATGCCAAAACCACTCCACCAGCCCGCGATACGGCCGTGCAGTATGATGAGATAAGAGAGCAGAGCGATCAGCGACCACGTTTCTTTGGGATCCCAGTCCCAGAAACGTCCCCAAGAATAATTGGCCCAAAAGGCCCCAAGCACAACTCCGGTGGCTAGGAGGAGAACTCCGATCTGGAGAGCGCGGTAAAGGTAGGTGTAGATGGGCCGGACATCCTCAGGACGATTCCCAAAAAGTGTCTTTCCGACTATGATATGCCCCAGGGCAAGGGCAAGAAGGAAAGCCGCGTAGCTAAGGGTGATAGTGAGAACATGCGTCGTAAGCCAAAAGTTGTCCTGTAAAACAGCCTGGAGGGGATGGATCGAAGGATCAAGAATTTGAGGCACAGAGTCAGCGACGTAGAGCGAGATCATTGCCGCCGGGACTGCGGCGAGGAGAAAAATGCGGCAACGATGGATGACTTCAAAAATAATACCAAACAGCACAACTCCGAAACCTACCCAGATGAGTGATTCATACATGTTTGAAACTGGAGGACGACCAGAGATCGCAGAGCGGCAGTAAAAGCCGAACACCTGAAGGGCAAATCCAGAAAGAGTAAAGATCCACCCAACGGCGTAACCTACTCGTGCGGTCTGCCCTTTAGCAAAAACGAGCAGCGCCACAGCAGCCAGTGCATAGGCGATCCACGCCCAGCGGAAAGGATGTGTTTGTGCGTAAAGGTGCTCTAAAGCGATGACCGATTGGCTGGGATAAGATCCACCGAGAGAACTTTTGATTGTTTCTCGGAAATCATTGAGTGCTTTATTAAAATTCTGTTGATCTTTTTTGATAAATGCTTCGCGCATCGCAACCCAATGATTAAATGCGGGCAGCTCAGCTGCCTGAGGTGAAGCAGGTGCCAACCAAGAGCTTGCTATCTTCCCGTTTGCAAGAGGCAGAGGCATTGATGTAAACAGAGTGCCGTTGTGTAACGAAGCAAAAAGAAAAAGCCGGTTGGCGAGATTAGATGCCTCTCTCTGTGCTCGGCTTAGTTTCGGACGTTCTTCCCGGCGTTGCAGGGCGCGCACTTCATCAACCGCCGCAATAACTTCGGAGTTGGACACAAGCTCGTCATAGGAAAAAAAACGACGGTTGGGAGCGAGTTTCATTTTCTCTCGAAGCGGTTTGAGAGCCACTTGAATGAGCGGACGGTTCTCCCATCCCTCAGGGTTGAACCAAAGTGCAGCGGCAACCTCAACCGCAGAGAATCTTTCGCCCGAAGAAGGATCTGTAAACGTGTCAAAACCGTGGATTTGAACTAACGATTCGCGGGCAAAAGTGAAAAAGGGTTTGTTGCGACCTTCGTTTTGAACCGGCAAGTCTTCAAGTTGGACAAGATTCAGTGATATGACAGGGGTTGCGTGTGAAGGCGTGCAGAAACAGACGCCTAACATGAAGAGAGCAATCTGGAAAACGTTTCGACGAGATGGGTTGGGGCGCATGTTGAAGATTTAAATTCAACTTATTTCTAAATGAAAAGAGAATAATATCTGGAAAAACAACATGTAGAAGATACGCACGCCAGGGTCAAAAGAAAGCAAGATGGAATAAAATGATTGGATCCAATTTCTTGGCCTAACAGGAATTTTCCCCTAGAACATTTTCCTACCAGATAGGTGGAGTCCCGTTTTACTGGCGGTGTGGTGATGTCATTAGGATTAATTATTTAAACGTTTATTCCAGGCTTTGAGACAAAGATGCCACGCTGGTGCGCACCCACGGGCAAATTCTTTCAGCATTTAACCTCCCGTTATTCAATGGTTTTTATCATTGAACTTGCTTTTCGCTTAGAGACCTACGTTTTTTTGAGAACCGGCTGGAATATTTTTCATTTCACCGTCGTTATGATACCCTTTGCCCCCGATATGGGTCCGTAAGTAGTCCTTCGTTCTCTTGGTGTGCTGCGTTCTTTGCGGCTTTTGACGCAAGCACCCCCGCTTCGCCGAGTTATCGTTGCCACATTGTGTTCAGGATTTCCGGGCTGACGGGCGGGGTTGCCTTTCAGGCGGGCTTTTTCTACATTGCGGCGGTTCTCCCCACCAAATTTTTTGGGTAAAAATTCCGTCAGCGACTTAGCAGCATCGGAGCGAGGCTATTCTTTCGGATAATGAGACTGGGGATCCAGTCCGCAGAGCGCGTCCATAATTTAATAGAGAGGTAGCCTGTACATGGGCGTTTTTTGTGCCTTTTATTTATTGTTGCGACTGTTACGAACTTGAACTGTTTGCTGAAGTCGATGTTTCTAAGATAAAGGAACTCGCGAATCCGGCACTCTGAAAGAAGGGTGCAGAATTCGGGTGGTCAGTTGCTGGCGAAGATCGAGTGTGATTTGGCCAAGCCGAAAACTTTGCTTGTGGCGAAAAGCTCGGGGAAATCTTTTTGAACTAATAGATAACCTATTTCAGACATGACAGATCAAATTCGAGGTGAACTGTATATTCGGATGAGGCGAAATGCTGAGGGGATTGACTTTGAAATCACCTTGGACGAGTTGGTTTTCAATGCTTTTCATCCATTCCCTCAATGCGACGATGTCCAATCCCAGGCATACGGGCTCATAAGGCTCAAGATATGTGAGCGCACGCTCCAGAAGCCTGGAAGCGGGGAATAGACGGGAGCGATGTTTCGGGTGCTCTGGCTCGGCTTGCTGTTTTTGCAAGTGGACGAAAACGCCCGCGAGTTGGATAAGAGCTTTATAAAAATGCCTGTGCGGGCCTTTTTCCATGAGCCAAAGATCTTCAAGCACGTCGTGGGCTTCGTAATAGTGGCCGTTGTTGAAGTAAAAAAACCATGCAATGTACCTGTGGTCAAATTGTGTGAGAGCAGCGTCCTTTGTGATATGCGCAGGAAGTGTATTGAGAAGATTTCTAATTTTGCTCTGTTTTGACATTGGAACTGCATCTCATTAATCATTACTTGGCGAAAATCAAACTGCCGCATCTTGGAACAATATAACCTTTTGCCAATCGAAACGCTCATCCTTTACCTTTTTGCCGCACTCGTCGTCGCACTATTCTCTGCGCTAATTTCCGGCGCGGAGCCTGTGTTGTTCTCGATGACTCCCTTCGAGTTGGAGAAGTTAGCGCGGCGTAGCAGCGGTCTTGCAGCGACAGCGCGGCTTTTGGCGAATAACCCGCGACGGGCAGTCAGTGTGCTCAGTATGGCGGAAACGTTCACCAACCTACCGCTTCTTTTGCTCGCTTATATGATTTTAGAGGAAATTTTTCCCGGCGAAAGTTTTTGGGCTGATGCACTGATTTTGTTTGGCATTTTAATGGTGCCCTGCGATCTCCTCCCGCGGGCAGTTGCACAGGCCAATTGTCACCGGTTGGGACGGCCAGCACTGCGTCTGCTTAGCTTTTTAGACCGTTGTTTCGGCGGAGCATGCGAATGGATAGAGCGCATCGAGACACGTCTTCCGGCTTCAGCAACGGCACCTGTTCGGCTCGACACCGCTCCCTCTGGAATCAGAGAAGATGAACTTACAACGCTCATTGATCTTAAAGAGGAAGAAGGGACGCTGCACGAGGCCGAAAGCATGGTCATTCAACAAATCATTCGCCTTGCGGACAAACGCGCCCGCGATTTAATGACACCCCGAGTGGATCTTTTTGCGGTTCCGGATGATCTGACAAATGACGAATTGGTTCGTATGGTTCGTCCCAAGCGGTTTCGACTCGTTCCGGTGTTTGGGGAAAGTATTGATGAAATCGTGGGAATTCTTGATGTGAAAGAGTTTCTGCTCGATCCCCAGAGACACTATACCGAAATTATGATTCCGCCCTCTTTTGTTCCGGAGTCCTTGAACGCGCTTCATCTTTTGAACGGACTGCTTAAGAACCCGCGAAGACTTGCTGTGGTGCTTGATGAGTTTGGCGGGACGGAGGGTATTGTGACCCTCAGCGATGCGGTGGAGGAATTGTTGGCTGAAGCTCTGCCTGTTGAGGAAAGCCCGTTGTTGATTGAGGTCCGCCCTGGGGGGCTTGTGGTCGCGAGTGGGCATGCGCGGATTGATGAATTGGCCGAACGTCTGGGTGTTACCATTCTTGTTCCTCCAGGAGTTCGCACCATCAATCAATACTTGACGCACTTGTGTGGGCGTGTTCCAAAGACCAACAGCGTTGTAACTGCGGGGGAGATCGAGTTTGATATTCGTCGAGCAAACAGAAGGCGTATCAGGGAGGTCTGCATTCGCCTTCCTCATGGAGCGCACACTCAACAGGAGAAGGGGGCGACATGATCGTACTGCTGCTCTCCGCTGTGGCGGTGACCTTTTTCTTCACAGGACTGGAATCTGGAATTCTAGCTGTGAATCCCGTACGCATTCGTCATCAGGCGCGCAAAGATAGTCCACGCAAAAGGGCGCTCCGGCTCGCGTCCTTGCTGGAACAACCTGGACGCCTTCTGCTCACCTGCGCTTTGGTGACGAATTTTTCAAGCACCATTGCATTGTTAGTGCTGTTTAGTTTTCTCATAAAGCACTTTGGTCCGCTCGGATCCGTTCTCGCCTTGTTTATTTGCGCCCCTCTTTGGGCACTTTTCCTTGGGCTAATCCCCAAAGTCGTCTTTCGGCGTTTCCCAATTCGCACTCTTGGAAGCTTTGTGGATGTGCTCTACCTGCTGAATAGAGTATTGAGACCTTTTCTGGTATTATTTGAGCGAGTGTTTGCACCTCTCCTTGCGGCGCGTGCGGAACGCTCCCGGGGGAGTTGGGAATCACGCGAGGAGATTAAATTTCTCACAGACCAAAGCTATCGGGCAGGAGCATTGACCGCAGAGGAACGCAGAATGATTCATGCCGTCATAGACTTTCGCGACATGCACGCCAGAGACGTCATGGTCTCTTGGGAACATGTGACCTCGCTTTCAATCAAGGCTTCTCTTGGAGAAGCGTTCAATATCGCGCGATCCACCAGACTTGATCGTCTTCCTGTGATGGACTTTGAAGCAGAGCATCCACGACCAATTGGGTTGTTGGTGGTGTCAGATATGCTCTTCGATTCTCTTCCCGCAGGCAAAAATCTCGGGGATTACTTGAGACGACCAGTGTTATGTCATGAGAACGACAGCGCGTTTAAGGTGGTTCGCCAGATGCGCGCCGCACGTACGCCCATGGCGATTGTTATCGGCGAAACAGGCTCTCCAAAAGGCATTATAACAAACGAGGAAATCGCGGCCCGCATGCTACAACCCTCACAGTCCTGAAAGGAGAGATCGCTCGTCAATACCGTCCCCCCTATTAGGGAGGAACATGCCAATCATGACGAGGTGGAGGTTTTGGATAAAGCTCAGGATCTGCGTGGTGTGCAGTACGAAAATGAACTTTGGCAATTTGAGACAAAAAGGTTCCACCTTGCTGGCTGACTAAGTGGCGAGCCGTTTCCACAACGGCTGGGCCTGCCCCTTTGGGAAGTGCGCAGCCAAGCCGCGACTCCGCGTCGCGCAGCCAATTAATAAATCGTTCGCGTGCCAAAATAGAAGCTGCAGCGACAGCAATGTCCGACTCGGCTTTGGTGCGGGAGATTGTTTGTATCGATCGTCCACGTTGCAAAAGAGCCTCGCGCAATAACCTAGGCTCGGCAAATTGGTCAGACACAACACGAGGGCAGTGAGGCACTTTTTCTAGAAGTAATTCAATAGCTTTCGCGTGGCCCCAGGCCAAAAGGTAGTTTAGATTGCCGAATTTTTTGTAAAGTTCGTTATATCTCTCCGGGCCTATTGCAACGATGACCACCGCAGATCCTAGAGTTGAGCGAATGATGTTCGCCAACTCCCGTAAACGGGCGTCAGACGTTATACGTTTACTATCCATTACCCCTGAAGTAATGAGAGCCCGAGCTGATTCGAGCTCCACAAAGGCGGCGGCTATAACCAGGGGGCCGAAAAAATCCCCCTTCCCACTCTCGTCCACCCCCGCATGAGGCTCAAACATGTCGGGATGATGAACCTCCTCGTAGCCGAGATGGGCTTCACCGAGGACTTGAGGTTCCAGCACGAAGCGAATGAAGTCTCCTGTGCCCTTTCCCTGAACCAGTATTTTTGGGCCTTTTTCGTAAACAACGACTTTAGTGTTTCCTTTCGACGCAGCGTAGATGGTGTACGGACGGCTGGTGAAAGTCCAACCACCATTTTCGAGGATCTTTCGTAAGGTCACGACCTGATCTTCGGTAATCTGGCGAGAGTAGGTCGTCGTGTCAGGCCTATTCATTTCTTTTAATTAATGAACCACCGACGCGCGAGATCTGATAGTTTTCACAATTCAATTTGAACGCCCAACTCAATCACCCGATTGGGTGGAATTTCAAAAAATCGGGTAGCAGTTTGGGCATTGCGGGAAAGGGTTAGGAACAGACGTTTGCGCCAAAGCGGGAGACCCTTGATTTTGCGTCTGGAGATAACCAATGTTTCACGACCGAGAAAATAAGTAATTTTAAGCGGATTAATTTCAAATCCCAGGGAGGAGAGTTTCTCTAGCGCAGCAGGAACATTTGGACTTTCGCTGAAACCGTAGCGCAATCTCACCGTATGGAAACCTAAGCCCGGGCTTGTGACAGTTGAACGCGAGGTCTCCTCCACGTAAGGAATGCTCTCACTAAGGACATTGAGCAGGATGATCCGCTCGTGAAGCACCTTATTATGTTTGTAATTATGGAGTAAAGTTACTGGCACTCCAGTCGGGTTACCGGTCAAAAACACCGCCGTTCCCTCCACGCGATGTGGTTTAATACGACCGACCTCTTCAATAAATAACTCAAGCGGCAGACTCTCTTTTGCGAGTTTTTCGTGCAGCACCTGGCGACCTTTTTTCCACGTGCTGAGAACCACACCGAGCAGAGAGGCGAGAACGAGAGGGAACCAACCGCCATTCGGTATTTTCAAAAGATTCGCTACAAGAAATGCACTATCTGGAATAAGGAAACAAAGAAGAACTAGGGTCGCAAGCAATTGTGGCCATCCCCAACAGCGGCGAGCGGCGTGGTAGAGGAAAATGGAACTGATCAGCATAGCACCAGAGATCGCAAGACCATAGGCACCAGCCAGTGCGCTAGAGGAACCAAAAGAAAAGAGCAGCGTCAGAACACCTGCGAGGAGAAGCCAGTTAATCATCGGAACGTAAATCTGGCCGAATGAATGTTTAGATGTCTGACGAATTTCAAGCCGGGGCAAGTAGCCGAGCTGAACGGCCTGCCGGGTAAGAGAAAATGCTCCGGAGATCATCGCCTGAGATGCGATGATGGTTGCAGCGCAGGATAAAAGGATCAGCGGAATAAGAAGCGGTGAAGGCGCGAGCTCAAAAAAAAGCGTCGGCGCACGATCAGGGTCGCGCAGAACGACTGCACCTTGCCCAAAATAGTTTAACGTCAAACCCGGCAGAACAACCATCGCCCAACCCATTCGAATTGGACGTGGCCCAAAATGCCCCATGTCCGCGTAGAGCGCTTCAGAGCCGGTAACAACCAAAAAAATGGAGCCAAGGATGAAGAAAGAGGAGAGTTTCTGTTCAATTAAAAATGCAAAAGCATGGAGAGGGTTTATCGCTGCAAGTACTTCGGGATTCCGCACGATCGAGATGATCCCGAGAGTTCCCAAAGTCAAAAACCAAACCAAAACGATCGGCCCAAAAATCTTGCCAACTCCCGCGGTGCCTACGGACTGCACAGCAAAGAGCATTATGACAATACCCGCGGCAATCGGCACCACAAAAGGAGATAAACCTGGAGCAGCTTTTTCGAGTCCCTCCACAGCACTCAACACAGAAATTGCTGGTGTGATCATTGCATCCGCATAAACCAGAGATGCCCCGGCAACCCCGAGAATAGCAAGAGCATTCAGTAACCTGACGTTTCCCCGCGCGACATCAGACACCAATGCTGACAACGCAAACATTCCCCCCTCGCCTCGATTGTCCGCGCGAAGGATGAAGATGAGATATTTGATTGTGACAATTAAAATGAGTGACCAAAAGACAAGCGACAGAACCCCAAGCACTGCAGGACGGTTAATAACCAACCCATGCGTTCCTGTGAAACATTCTCGTAATGCATAGAGCGGACTGGTACCGATATCACCATACACCACCCCAAGCGCGGCGAGGAGGACACCTTGAGCAGAGTGTGAGTTTTTCTTTTCCAAATCAGTGTCAATTTCCATACCTCAGAAGATTCTGCGGTGGGTAAAGGACGTTATGTGGCCTCATGAGGTCACCAACAGATCCATCAAAAAGGGGACCACAGATCTGCAGATTCCCAGGTAGATGGAGGAAAATCTTCAGTAACTGAAGGCTGTTTTGAACTCCACGCCTGGCGTCGCCTCGAAGGTTATTTTGTTGAAACGAAAACCCTCGCTCCAATCGTGTGTGGGACGAATTTCCATGTCCCCAACAAAGATACCACCCTGGTCAATCACAAACGCCTTTGCATGAACGGCACCCACGAGAACTCCCTTTTTGTAAATGTAAACCTCTGTCCCGCAATAAAACTTCCCGGACGCCTTGCCCATGATCTCAATCCTTCCCGCGCGAATTGGACGGAGAAATTCTATCTCCGCGCCACGTTCGATCACGAGATGGTTTGCTTCGATTTCGCCTGAAAGTTTGCCACGACATTTTAAGACGGCCTTACCCTCGCAAACGAGGCTGCCACGCAAACGCCCCTCCACGACCGCAGAACCGCAAACGGCTTTTGCACAATTTAAATCGCCACGTGGGAGAACGACCAGACGACCTCGCGTGCGGATACTGCGACTGAACAATCCGTTTATTTCGAAGTCTTGAAGGTCAATATAAGCTCCGCAACTTGGACAAAGAGTGGTTTTAGCAAGTGAACTGACTTTATGTGTGGCTCCGCATGCAAAGCAGGCCACTGTTCTTTGAACATCTGGTGAGGTTTTTTTGACGATTCCGACAAGCGGATTCACGTTCACCTTCAATCGGGTCGCGTTTTCTCCGCCTTTTGGTTTAATCTCAAAATGGCTGCTACAATTGCGGCAGATGGTAGACTGAGCAGCCAGAGATTCGAGTTGCTCAAATCCGCAGTGTGGACACTCCACATTAACCCGGACGATCGGTTTTGTTCCGCGCAAAGCCATTTGAATTTTTATTGAGATTGTTGTTTTCTTTAGGCAGATAATGCCCCGATTGGTGCGCTGAGGGCCGCTTCAGAGAGTTGGCAAAAAGAGTTTTGTCAGCGGGCAACAGCTGATTTGCCCTCCTCGACGCGACTATTCTCGAGCTTGGGCAGGTTCACACGGTTGGGTGTAACTTCCGAGCGTCCAACAAATGTCGCTCCCTCCTCAATGACAAGCCGGGCCGCCTTTAAATCTCCGATAAGCTGTGCACGACCTTTAAGCTCACACTTTTCATCCACTGTGATGTTCCCTTGAACACGTCCTGAGAGACTCACCGCCTTGGTGCGGATCTCACCTTGGACTTCGGAATTTTCGCCTAAAATAAGAGTGCCTTCAGAAATGACTTCGCCATCCAATTTTCCATCAAATAAAAGTTCTTCGCTAAATCTGATTGTTCCTTTGACTTCGACATCGTTTGCAAGAATATTTTTCTTCATTGAAAGACCGCGTGCGGGTGAGGTTTCTGTGCTGTAGTAAGATGCCCCATGGTCGGGTGCTGTTTGTTGCTTAGGTATGTAAGCCTGACGTGAGCTATCGAGGGATGATGAATAGCCCACTGGCTCCGCTGTTAAATTTGAAAGTTCATCCCCTTCATCCTCTGATTCTTTAGGGACGTTATATTCTCCGGGTGTTCCCGGGGTCTGATGTGGTCCAAATCGTTTAATCACCTTGAGGACCTAAAATGATGACAAAAATGGGGTTGTCAAAGAAATGTGCAAAAAAGTGAAGAATTTGTTAATTTTTTTATCGCTCGAAGGAAGATGAAACCTGCGGAGAATGGTCAAATTTCCGCAATCTCCTCCGCCGGATAGGTCCAAATTTCTGAAAGTGTGGGGTGATAATGGGGAATTTTGGCAAGATCCGCCGCTGTAGCATTAAAGTAGAGTGCCACACAAATTTCATGGATAAGCTCCGCTGCCTCGGGGCCTACAGCTGCACCACCGAGTATTCTTCCCGTTTCTTTTTCGGCAACCAGCTTCACAAAGCCATGCTTCTCCCCTGCCACTATAGACTTGCCGTGATCATTGAAGGGATAAGTTGCGCTGCGCACAGAAAAACCGCGACGGAGAGCTTCCTCCTCGCTAAGGCCGACGACAGCGGCTTGTGGCTCACAGAAAGCCGCAAAAAGCCGCAGCCGAAAGTCCATGCGTCTGTCTGGAGCCGATAATCCGAGAGTTCGGGCGGCTTGAATGGCCGCGATTTCTCCCTGCTGCACGGCAACATGCACAACTTCGTCTGGTCCGCAGACATCGCCCGCTGCAAATATGTGGGGGAGGCTTGTTCTCTGGCTATCATCCACCATCACGCGGTGGCCGTTGAGATTAACTCCGATCTGATCGAGGCCAAGTCCTGCGGTTGCAGGCCTACGTCCGAGTGCAGAGAGGAGCGCTTTGGCCTCGACCTCTGAGCTTTGACCAGCCTGGGAGTATTTGACTCGAATAGTTGCGGCGGATTGTTGAATGTTTTCTATCAAGGTACCGGTTTCGACCTGAATACCTCGGGCCCGGAAGGCGGTTTCGATGGCCAACCCGATGTCGCTGTCAAAAGCGCTTAGGACATGTGCACTGCGTTGTATCAACACAACACGGGAGCCCAGCGCATCAAAATAATGAGCCATCTCCAAAGCCACAGCTCCACCACCGAGAACGACGAGCGATTCGGGTAATTCCTCAAGCTCAAGCGCTTCATCACTTGTAAGGTGGGGCGTTTTTTCCAATCCAGGAATTGCCGGTTTAAAGTGCCTTGATCCAGTGGCGATCACAAATGTTCTACCTCGGACACGCTCATTGCCTCCATCTCTGAGGACCACTTCGATGTCGTGGGGGCTGATGAATCGCGCCCAGCCGCGAATCAGTTCAAAACGCCCATCGGTTAACTGACCGGCCCGATAATCAGCGAACTCTTTAATCAACAATCGTTTGCGTGCAACAATCGCCCGCAGGTCAGGTGCGCCTCTCCCCACGTAAAGTCCAAATTCAGACGCGCGACGAATTGTGCGAAAGCGGTTCGCCGATTCGATGAGTGTTTTGCTCGGCATACAACCGCGCAGGATGCACAACCCCCCGAGTTCATCGCCACCTTCAATCACCACCGTCTTAAGGCCAAGCACCACTCCCGTACGGGCTGCGGCATAACCTCCGCTGCCACCACCCACGACCACAAAATCAAAAGTTTTCATCCTCTCAAAGATACCACATACAGACTCGATGGTCTTTCAAAGTACCAACTCTCAAAGGCCAAGCTATTTTCCTATACAAAACCGGGAAAAAATGTTGCTTAAAACATCCTCGACATTTGTGGCCCCCACCACCTCACCAGCAGCTTCGAGAGATCCACGAAGATCCAGCGCAACGATCTCTGGCGGTTGCCCGGCCCGAAGTTCTGCTGCCGCTCGCCCAATTCGCTCCAGCGCTTTACGCAACGCGTGAGCATGTCGCGCTCCCACAGCAAGCAAGGGATCTGTAACTGACAAATCTCCCAAAGCCCGGCGAACAATCAGCGAGACAAGCTGCTGTAGCCCTTGGCCTGTTCGGCAGGAGATGCGAACCGCTCCGCATCCTGCCCAGCCGTTGTGTTGTGGTAGATCTGATTTGTTGAGAACCTCCACGCACCGTTGCGGAGGAACATCATCGAAAACCGCACTTTTTGGAGGTGGCTGGCTGCCGTCCTGCAAGATAAGAATCAGATCAGCCGCTAAGGCGAGCTGCCTGGAACGTTGCATCCCCTCACGTTCCACTTCGCAAGCCGCGTCGCGCAAACCGGCCGTGTCAGTCAATCGCACCGGCACTCCCCCGAGATCAATTGTTTCTTCAATATAATCTCGAGTTGTGCCCGGCTCCGGACTGACAATCGCACGGTCATACCCTAAGAGCGCATTGAGCAAACTCGATTTTCCCGCATTGGGCAAACCCAAAATAGCGACGCGGAATCCCTCTCTCAGGACACGTCCCCGCTGCTCGGAGTTCAGTAAGAGACGAATCCGTTCCTGACAGGAAACAATGCGCTCTTCCAACTCTGCTCCTAAATCGGGATCAATCCCTTCATCGGGAAAATCAATGGCCGCCTCGGTTCGGGCGAGCACCCAGATCAGGTCTTCTCGCAGCCGTGCAATCTCCGCAGAAAGCCTCCCCGAAAGCTGCGCAGCGGCCGACCGTCGTGCGAGATCAGTGCCTGCATTGATAAGGTCAATAACGGCCTCGGCTTCTGCCAAGTCGAGCTTTCCGTTTTCGAATGCTCTCCGTGTAAATTCTCCTGGCCCTGCGGGACGTGCCCCCACCGCGCACAACAGGTCGAGTATGCGGCGCGTGACAAGTATCCCTCCGTGGCAAGTGATCTCGGCTGTCTCTTCGCCAGTAAAAGAATGTGGCGCGCGACGGACCACCAACATCACTTCGTCCACTACCTCATCCTGCTGTGAGCCAGAGACATCTCTCTCGCAACATCCTCTGGGAGGGCCTTTTTCCACAATTCGGCCGAAGGTCTGCAGTCCGTCCGGAATACTTTCAGGAGATCTCCCCCGCCAAATAGATTTAACTGCGGAAATTGCCCCGTCACCCGAGAGCCGAATCATTGCGACAGCTCCTCGACCGGGTGGGGTGGCCACGGCGGCAATCAGATCATTTAACTCTGCGGCAGGCAAATGATTTCGTGCACTCATGGATTGGATTGCTGTGGCGAAAGGGAGTTTTGAGGTTTGTCCGGAATGACTGTTGAAATGAGCCGGCCATCCGCAAAAAGGGTTTCAAGGAACGTTCCGGGGGGGGCCTGATGGGGGTGACGAAGGATCTCCTTCTGACCATAGGGGCGTGTGATGCTGTAGCCCCGCGCCAAAGTGTTCATCGGCCCGAGAAGACGCACCCGCTCAGACAACGCGGCAATCATAAATGCCCTGTTATCCAGAGCGCCAGACATCTGCCGGGTCACCCTCTCAACAAGATTTGTCAGCTGTTTCGAATACCGCTGCACATGCGCATCTGGCCCGGCCAAATTGAGAGCTGCAGCCTTCGTTTCAAGAGCACGCTGCTTGTCTTCGAGAGAACGCTCGATGAGCAGAGAAAGATAGGCTGCATGCTTTAAAATTCTCTCACCATACCGAGTCACAATTTCGGAAGGTCGAAACCGTTTGAGACTCTCGTGTAGATCATGCAATCGTTCACTGGATTTGCCGACTTGCCGGTTTGTATGAAGTCGGACGAGTGTGGCATAGTGGTCAAGTGTTTGGGTGGCCTCTGCGAGGCGGTGCTTGGGTTCGTTCAGAGTCGCACCATTTCGAATAGTCGCCAGCCTCCCAGCAGCATCCGCCAAAGTCCGGGAGGTCTCGCGGCCCAACGCTTTGCAGAGAGTATGGAGTCTTTCCAACAACTCATCCTTGGCGCGCGCCGCAAGCTCTGCCGCAGCCGTCGGCGTAGCCGCCCTCAAATCTGCCACAAAGTCTGCAATAGTATAATCCGTCTCATGACCCACTGCACTGATGACCGGAATGCTGCAACTAAATATGGCGCGTGCAACGGATTCTTCGTTGAATGCCCACAAATCCTCGATGCTTCCTCCGCCTCGTCCAACAATCAGAACATCGGTCTGCAGAAATCCGCATTTCGACCAATGAGAAAATCTCTGAATGGCCCCTGCTATTTCGATTGCCGCTCCGTCCCCTTGGACGCGAACCGGGGCGATAACAACCTGCACATGAGGGGCTCTTCGCTCAAGAACTTGCAGAATATCCCTTAAGGCTGCCCCTTTAAGAGAGGTAACCACACCAATCACCCGAGGCACCCAAGGCAACGGGCGCTTCCGTTTCGAGTCGAACATGCCCTCCTCTTTAAGACGGTTCTTCAATTCCTCGAATTTAGCCTGGAGGTCGCCTTCGCCGGACAGAGAAATTTTCTCGACTTGAATTTGTAACTGTCCGCGCTCCTCATACAACGTCACCCTTCCATAAAGGGCAACTTTCTTCCCGTTGGCGATCTGAACGCTTGCAGCCTGTCTTCCTTTAAATAACACACACGATATCTGGGCCCGTTCATCTTTCAATGTGAAGTATTTATGGCCGCTCTGTGCTTCTTGCAGATTCGAAATTTCACCTTTTACCCACTTTTCTCCGACATCAGATTCAACAGAATTTCTAATCTGCTGTGTGAGTTGGGAAACAGTCAGGATGGTCAACCCAGCGGTTCCAGCTCTCTCCGGGCGGGTAAGACCTGTCGCAAAAGCCTTCGATGAGCGAACCTTCGTGCCGCCAGGCAGGGCAACGGAAATGGGCGTTTCGCCCGCAGGGGCAAGCAAATCGACCGTAGATTCCTCAAGGGATTCGCTGTTTTCAAATAAACCCAGAAAGTCTGTGTCGCTCCTTCCGATCCGTCGGGAGTTTGGATTGGAATTCTTTGGGCTAGATTTCATCATCGAGAATATCGATCCTCCTCGTTGTATGGCAAGTGGAGCAGGCAAGTCGTGACTATTGAAACGTTCGAGTGGGTAAAATAATCCCCCTTCTTTGAAATTTAAGAGCCAAAATCGTTTGTCCGTGGAGATTACCCGACGGATATCTTGACAGTCCGGGCAATCCTTAAAAGATCCCTACCCAAACAGTGAATCATCCCGCTGTTTGTTTTCGCTTTTGGACAACCTGGGGTATACAGGCTAATTTTTATATTAAGGGTAATAATTAGAAATGGAAGAATTTGCAGAATTTTTTAATCATCTCGGATACACCACACCAAATGGTGTGGAAATGACGCTTTCTGTTTTGCTGGCTGCAGCTTCAGTATTTATTTTTCTGAGGATTTCTAGACGGATTATTTTTCTGCGACAGGGCCGCGTGCGTTCCGAGACCTTCGGCGGGGTCGAAATGGGCATGGCTGCCGGGCTGATTGCGTTGTTTGCGACGTTAATATTGGCGAGTGTCAAATCTGCTCCTGAAGCGGTTACAGAGCTGGGAGTCGAGACTTTGTTTAGGGGAAGTATTTTTCAGGCAGGGCTCTGCGGATTGGTTCTCTTCGTTCTGCTGATGCGAAGGCAGCCGGTGGCTCAAATCGTAGGATTTGACGCCATGCCATTTGGGCGACAACTCGCTTGGGCGTTCTTTTTCATAGCGGCAAGCTTTCCGCTCCTTGATGTTCTTACCCGCATTTCAATCACCTTTAATGGCGCGGAAGCAGCACCACAGGCAATAGTGGAGTTCGCCCGGAATGTGGAAAGCCGTGAGGGCCAACTTGCTGTCATCATTTTCGCGGTGGTGGTCGCTCCCGTGACCGAAGAGTTCTTATTTCGAGGGTTTCTTTATCCGGCACTTAAATCTACCTTGGGAGTGCTTCTCGCACTTATATTAACCAGCGCCTTGTTCGGTTTGGTGCATATGAACGCCCGCGCTCTGTTACCGCTGAGTGGGTTGGGATTTGTCATGGCGCTAGCTTATGAACGGACAGGATCATTGCTTGTTCCGATGACGATGCATGCCATCTTCAATGCCATCAGCCTTGTGGTAATGCGCCTGCCAACCAGTCCCGCCTCTCTCTGATCAGACAGCTAAAGTAATGGCTACACTCAAAGATTTAGGGGAGGAAGGTCTCTTAGAAATAATTTTGCCTCTTCTGCCCAGAGGATCCGGGCTCGTAATCGGCGCTGGTGACGATGCCGCCGTGCTGGCAGCACCTTCTGCTGAAGAAGAGTTGCTGTTCAAAATAGACGCTGTTGTGAGCGGCGTGCACTTTACCCCTGAAACTCCGCCTGAACTTGTCGGGCGCAAGGCCTTAGCTAGGGCGATCAGCGATATGGCAGCGATGGCCGGCGAGCCGAGGCAGGCACTTGTTTCACTTGCGCTTCCCAAGGAGATCGACCCCTCCTGGGTGGTAGGTCTCTACAACGGTCTGAGACAGCTCGCTGAGTATTTCGGCGTTGGGATCTCTGGTGGGGAGCTCTCCTCCACCGCAGGTCCCGTAACGGTGACAATAGCCTTGATCGGAGTCGTTCCGTTAGGCGGTGCGGTGCTACGCAGCGGGGCACGGGCTGGAGATTTACTTTTTGTCACCGGTGAGCTTGGGGGCTCTCTGACTGAGCATCACCTCACCTTCCAACCAAGGGTAAAAGAAGCACTTTGGCTAGCGGCGCACGCAAGACCTTCAGCAATGATGGATCTCAGCGACGGACTGGGAAAAGATTTGCCGCGACTTGCGGCTGCTTCAGCTACTGGTTTTTGCGTAAATTTACATGCCCTCCCCTGTCGGGCAGGTTGCGGAACGCAGAAAGCGCTCGGAGACGGAGAAGATTTCGAACTTTTATTTGCCCTCCCGCCGGAGAAACTTGCAAGCCTTGCCGGCTGGGGTAAAGCTTTTCCCAACCTCCCTCTTACGCACATTGGCGAAATCGTGTCTCAAGAGAAAGGATACTCTTTTGAACCCTGTGGATACGATCATTTCGCTCAACGCTGAACAGACCCGGCAAGCTGCTCGTCAGCTTGCAACAGCTCTCAATCGAGGCTCGGTTGTCTGCCTTGACGGAGATCTGGGTGTGGGTAAGACGGAGTTTGTCAAAGGGTTGGTCTCAGCTCTCGGTTCATCCAACGAGGTCACCAGCCCCACTTTTCCTATTGTTCACGAATACATCTGCGCAAACGGTCTTCCAATTTTTCATATTGACCTCTATCGTATTGATGATGAACGCGAACTGATGCAGCTTGGTCTTGATGAGATGTTTGATCAGGGTTTTTGCACAATTGTCGAATGGGGCGGAAAATTCATGGGGTTTTTCCCCTCTGAAACTCTCTTCATCCGAATTGAACACGACGGCGATGGAATTCGTAGGATCACCCTCAGAAAATTGGAGGAACTTAAAAAATGATTCTTGCGCTGGAAGCTTCCACATCCGCCGGCAGCGTCGCATTGGTATGCTCCGCACAACGAGAGGTGTTGTGGAGCCATGACTTTGAAGTATCGCAGAATCGCACTTTGGAATTACCACGAGTGGTCGCCGAGATGTTGCGCATTCCGGTTGCCTCCACTTCGTTGACGGAAATTCTAGTCGGTATCGGTCCGGGAAATTACACCGGTCTGCGAGTGGCTGTCTCCACGGCGCAGGGTCTTTCATTGGCACTAGGTGTTCGCGTGGTGGCAATGCCATCTTGGCTAGGCATCGAACGTGGGGAAGAGGAGCGATGGCTTGTTGGCAATGCGGGTCGGGGCAAAGCCTTCCGTCTCCCGTTGGATGCCACCGATGCCGCCGCGATTGAGCTGTTAGAGATTTCGGAAATTATCAGATGGTTGAGCACTCAGCCATCCGGTTCGGTTGTGCGTCTTAACACCTTGCAAGGGGTGGAAAATTTGCCCGAACGCCAACCCAAAGCGTTGCGTTTGGCGCTGACAAAGCTGGCTCAAGCAACCGTGTGCGAATGTGCCAACGCCGCACCGATTGAGCCAATCTATTTGCAGAGCGCTTGCGCTCAGCCTCCCAGCAGAAAAATGCTCCAATGAGAACCCGTCGCTGCTGGCTGGAGATTGACCTCGAGGCGCTGGACCACAACCTAGCGATTGTTCGCCATTTTATCGGGCCGGAGGTCGGGATTATCGCTGTCGTTAAAGCCAACGCTTACGGACACGGAGTGGCGGCTGTCGTCCGACGACTTTCGGGCAAAGTGGCTATGTTTGCCGTGGCGTGCCTGGATGAGGCACGAGAAATCCGCAGTTTAGATCCGACTACACCTGTTTTACTCTTGGGTCCTTCCTTGCCAGATGAACGCGCTGAAGTTGTTGGGGAAGGTTTCATTCCTGTCATCTCAAACCTCGACGAGGCCCGCGCTTATGCTTCTTTGGGTTCGCAAAGTCATCCCACGATTGTTCATCTTGCTTTGGACACCGGTATGGGACGAATCGGAGTCAGGGAGGAGGAGTCGGCCGCTTTTTGCAGGGAAGTTATAAAATTCGAAACGTTGCAAGTTGCCGCAATAACAAGTCACCTCCCCTGCGCTGATGAGGATGAAGTGTACACCACTGAACAGATCAGGCGGTTCGAGGCTTTGGTTGACCATTTGCGCAGTCACTTTTTTCAAAAAAAACCGCCGAGCAGACACCTGCTTAACAGCGCTGGCATTTTGCTGAAACGCGGCGGAGTGGGCGATTTCGTCCGCGCGGGTCTCATGCTCTACGGTGCCGCCCCCCTGCCAAACTTCGCGACCATGTTACGGCCGGTAATGACGTGGAAATCGCGGATCACCCTTGTGCGCGATCTGGGGCCGGGCTGTGGCATAAGCTATGGTCGCACCTACGTGACGCCCGGGCCCATGCGAGTGGCCACAATCTCGGCAGGCTACGCTGACGGCTATCTTCGATCCTTATCAAATCGCGGCGCCGAAGTTCTTGTGGCGGGCCAGCGATGTGCGGTGCTTGGACGTGTGACAATGGATCAGATTGTGGTGGATGTGAGCAGATTTTCCACCGAGCAGGCTCCACAGGAAGGTGCCGAGGTGGTTCTTATGGGGAATATGGGTAAGGAGACGATTTCAGCTTTTGAACTCGCTGAGAAAGCCGGGACAATTCCTTGGGAACTCATGACTAGCGCAGGTAATGGTGCGTGCCGAGCTAGGGTTTTGTATTGACAACACTACAAATTTTTTCTATGCTTTGCCAAGACTCATGACGGAGTTTTTCTATGAAAATAGAACTCGTTTATCGGTTTCTGTTATTTGTGCTCCTAGCCTTTGTGTTGAGCCAGCAGGCCTTCTCCCAACTCTATCTTTTCGTTAGTGAATACAGCACAGGTAATTTAAAAGCTTTCGATTATACAACCGGATCTGCGGTCACGCTCCCACCAGGATACACGCCGGTTGGTGGCGGCTCTGCTGGGGCCGACGGGATGGTGTTGGGCGCTGACGGTCGCCTCTTCGTTAATCGCAGTAACGGCACCATTTCGCGGCGTACTGCGGACGGTAATAGTTTTTCGACCTTTGCGACCATCAGCGGGGCCAGCGATCTCTTGGATCTCACAAGAACAAACACTCATCTCTATGCCGCTCGATATGGTTTTAACACGCTTTATCAGGTTGCCCTTTCTGATGCTTCGGTCACAACGATCAGCGGGCCAACAGGGGCAGCGCGGTTCGACGGCGTTCGAATCGGCCCCGACGGAAGGCTCTACGCCGTTGACAGTAGTGATGGGGATATTTTTGCCTACAACCTTTCAAATGCAACTTGGTCCTCATTTTACTCCTCAACTCTCTCCGGCGACGCCTCGCAGTTAGAGTTTGCTGCCGATGGCAGGGTTTTTCTCAGTAGGACTATTGGCAGCCAAGCGCGAATCTATTCCTACACTCTCAACACACCCGGCGATTACAACTCGGGACTGAATCCTTCTTCCGAGACTCTTATTGGATCATTTGGCTCAGGCACCGCAACAGGTATCCGTATTGGCCCCGACGGAAGACTTTATGCGAATAACTTCAGCTCAGGTGCTGTCTGGCGCTCGAATATAGGGATCACAGCAATGGAAGCTTCCGCATTCATTTCTGGCCTCAGTAGCCCGGGATCTCTCTACTTTGCAGCTATCCCTGAACCCTCTGGACTCGCGCTGTTCGCCGCTCCCTTCCTACTGCTTTTTTGTCGGCGCATGCGATCAGCAAATCCTTTAAGGCTCTAGAAATTCTTTTATTCCCCTTTGGAGGAAGTGTTACAAATTTGTTACATTTACCAGCTTGAATTTTTCTTCGAATCTACAATCTTGTATATGTTAACTGTTCTGGAGTTGTGCTCCTATCGGGTCGCGGAAAAGTTTAAGAGATATTATTTCTTTTTATTTAATTTATAAAAATGAAAACCAACCAACTCACAGCAGCTCTCGTCGCTTTAACCTCACTATTAAACCTATCTAATCTGGCAATGGCAGAAAACGACCTCTCCTCCCTCGACCTCGCTCGCCGTCGTGCGATTAAAGAATACATCGAAAAAACTTTCCCAAAATACGAGGCCGCAATAAAAGAAGCAGTCACTCCAGAAGTGAAAATTGTTGTGGATTGGGAAAAATTGGCATTGGAGGATCATGCGGAGGTCTACAGTGATGAAACTTTTTTTGATCAGCCAATCTTTCAACCTCTAATTACCGCGCTGAAACAAGTTGGTAAAGATGATATGGGGCGTGAAGCTCTTCGCTCAAAACTTTCGAAGGTACATGTCACATACAACTTTGAAACGGCTCCACTTTCCAACTATATTAATGGCGTGACCTTCGAAGGGGGCGTTTTAACTATTAACTTTGCCCCTTATTCAAATCCCGGTGGGCCAGACTCCTCAAACTATCAGGATCGCGTCAAAGCAATCGTCACCATACTCGAAAAGGGTCTTTAATACGAAAACCGTTTTCTGTTGGCGGTTCGCCCCACCCGTATCAGGAAAATCCTGTTCTCGGTTTTAAACCTGTCATGCACTTCTGACCAGAAAATATTTAATTTCGAGAGTTAGAGCGACGATCTAAATATTAAGAAATTCCGAGTATCAAACTGCGTAGAGTCTTTGGTCGGCCAACAGAAGTAGGTAATTTCATTGAAAGAATACACTGAGATCAATTGGTGATTTAGGAGTTCATCCTTGTTGGCCCCAATCAGCCTGACCAACCGGAAACTTCGCTTGTTCGCCACCGCCTGCTAGAATGGCTGCTGGCCGGGGTCGGCTTGAGCAACAGAAGCAGTGTTACCCCTCCGACTAATGGCCTTGTTGGATTGCTTGGAGAGCTTTCAAACCCTCTCATGCCCCCCTTATTTGACAGATTAGTTGTCAGATTGACAATAAAGACGAGAAAGGAATCCGGCACATCCACTGCAATGTTTAATTTTGGAGTCTTTTTGTGCTTTGAGCTAACGTGACTTGCTTGCAATAGTCTCTCCGCAGAGCGCTTTTCAAGAAATAATCTCTGGATCTGAAATAAGCGACATTGTTTTTGTCAAAGAAAGTCCCATATCTCAGAGCAAGTCGGTGCTTTCAGGAACTGACCTAGGCTGACCACCGACAATCACAAGCGGATCTCTGAAATGTTTAACGGAAGCAGCGACACTAGATGATGTAACCAAGAAAGTGGCAGGATGTCCCGGCTTGATAAGACGCGGCGGGAGTGATGGAGCAAGGTGGGATATGTTATGATAGCAAACAGTCGCTAACACATCGGTTGTCGACATGCCAGACTCCTCAATTAAACGCATCTCCTCGACAAGCCCGAAAGCGTGCGAAACACCATAAGACCCTGCATCGCTGCCAATAAGCACCCGAACTCCTGCACGAAGGGCATATTGCAGACTCTTGGCATGATCGTCTAGTATCCTTTGCAATTGTCCGCGTACAAGATCATCCCATCCCATAATGTCAGCATGGACAACCTGACGGTAAACAGGTGCAAATGTTGGAACCCATGCGATTTTCTTGTCAGCCATCATTTCAAGCTGCTCGGGCTTAACAAAATACCCGTGTTCGACAGTATCAACACCGCCCTCAACAGAGTTGCCGATCCCCTCAGAACCTGAGGCATGTGCCATAACCATCTTTCCCTCTCTGTGGGCAAGGGATACAAAAAGAGAAATCTCTCTTGCATTTAATTGCGGTGCAGCGCTTACCTCCCCCTTCTTAAAATTAATGATTCCGGTTGGCACGATCTTCAAATGATCCGCTCCGTTGGAAAAACGATTTGCAACGACATCATCCAAAGAAGCATGATCCTCTATAGGGCTGCAAAAAAATCCGCCGTAACGCCCTTTGCGGTGGATGCCCGCTCCAGGGCTCATAACCAAGGGCATGTGAGATTTCTCGACTGGAATACGGGATGTTTTTGACAGGGCGAGGCCAACGCCATCCTTGTCGCCACCATCACGCATACCGCCGACTCCGATTGCCAATGCACATTGAGCTCTTCGTTGCGCTTCTGCAAGTATTGTGGCTGGCTGCCGTAACAAAGCCGCTGATCTCTTGTCTGCATGAAGCTCACCACCACACATACTGATGTGGGTATGGGCATCAAACAGCAGCGGCAGCACGGCCAGTTCGCGTGCATTAATCATTTGCACACCTTTGACTAAGTCCGGAGGCGGAGTTTCTTTTGAAACATGGAGAAATCCGGTTTTGTCATATACCAAATGCGTATCAGGGATAAAGCTCGCATTTGGCGCGTCAAAGAGCATACTAACGCGCAACCAGATAGGTTGGCCGTTGTCACATTCTTTTAGAGTTATGCGTAGGGCCCCAGTGGAGGACGCAGCGTTGTGCATAGTCTTAGGTGCTTCCTAATCGCAAAGGGGCGAAAATCATTCGGACCATAGTTCCATCAGCGCATCGAGTTGACGGTAGCCGGCGTCTTCAGCATCCTCCCCATCGAGGTGTCGGCCTTGTGCAAGAACTTCTTTCAATTTACAAACCAGATCATCGTCAGCCGCCAAAGGAATTGTGTTTTTCTCCGGATTAGCAAGGGCGTAGTCGAGGCCCGCATCCAAAGCAAGTCGGAGGAAGGCCTGTTCCAAAGGAACTCGAAACTCTTTCGGTGATCCAATTGAAAAATTAGAAAGACCAACGGAAATGTGCACACCGGCAAGATCAGGGCATGCTCGCAAAGCCGTGATAGCGTCCAGACACAAATTCACACCCCCATTTGTATCTGAGGCGATGGGACACAAGCCAGGATCAATTATGATTCGTGCGGGATCTATTCCCCCGCGTTCCCATAACAAACGAGAAAAATGTAAGGCAGTGCCAACGATATCTTCAACAGTTGTGGCAGGCTTGTGGGTGCCGTTGGCCCCAAAACATTCAGAGGCCATTACAATAACATCCATGTCATTGGTCGCGGCAAGTTCAATCATTCCATCAACGTCTTGACGTGTCACCGAGAGAGAATTGAGAATTGGTCTTCCTCGGCTTTTAGCCCGATCAAAATGGCGGATTGCCTCAGTATGAAAAGCGAGTGCGGGATTGTCAAAACTGATCGGGAGATCCGTAACTTCCTGAATGGCCGGGATAACGGCAGGCAGAAATTCGATCATCTCATCAAGGGTGACCTTCAGTTTTTGTGTTCCATCCACATTAAATGTTAAAAACGAGGCGCCCAGATCTGTTTGCAATCTCGCAAGGTGACGGTAGCCGTCGAGGTCACGATTTTGCCAGGCGGTGCGAGCACGAGCGTAGGAATTATTCATTAATTCCCCGATGACGAGGGGCTTATCGGCGTAGATCATTAGTGGGGTTGGATTTTTTCGGTTATTCTTTTTTGTTTGTCGAGTTTGTGTGGTCTCGCCCAAGCCAAAAATTTGCCCATGCGGACGAGTCACGAAGACCCTGATTTTGAACAACAGGTGCGTGCGAAAGAAGTTCTTCTGAACGACCATCGGCTTTCATCCGATCGTAGGCTCGTGCCCAGATACATTCGTAATCGTGAACCTCGCAAAGGCCGCCACGAGTTCCACCACAAGGTCCGTTTCTTTGATTTTTTGCACACTGGGATTCCGGGCAAAGAAATGCGGTTTCTGCCAGCGAACAATCGCCACAATCGCGGCATTGATAGAGCAACGACTTGGACACCCGCTCTATGGTGCGCAGCCAACCAGGAACGTCCAGTCTCTCATCTCTTGTGGCACAGATTGCAGCTCCTATGTTGGCGAGCCCATGCCCTCGCTCAAACATGAGTTTATGAAATGCTTTGGACAAGGCATATCCAAACGTCACATTTTTGGTGCGCTGGCGACTTTGCAGAGATTTCCTCAACTCCGGATTGACTCTTCCAGGGCTGCAAAGGCCACTCTCTCCATCTGACTCGAAAAAATAAAATTCCCCAGGACGTGAAAAGGAGATTTCGCGCGCAAAAACTCGCCAATCGTCAGGGGCAAACGCCTTTTCAATGCTAAGGATGCGCTCAAGATCAGAGGATGAGTGAACGCCACCAAGATAAGCTCCGCTGTAGCCTAGCCCGCGGTAGATGGCAATCTGTTTGGCCGCAAATTCCAGAAAAAATGATTTTCCTTTGTCTGGCGATTTACTCTGTTTTCGACAGACCTCATACAAGGCGTCTGAAAGAACCACGCCAGGAATTTTTTGATCGTGAAACAGCCCAGCAACAAAAGGCGAGAGCAAATAAACATTACCGATTAACGGGACATTTCCAAAACCCCGCCAATCCATATAGGCCAGAAGCTCTTGCGCTTTTCGCGAATCGAACCCAATTTGGTTGATAATAAATTTGGCACCAGCTTCAATCTTCTTCTCAAGCTTGTAATACTGCGGCAAGAGGGTGTTCTCTTGCGCTTTGAAACTGTTTGTTACTGCTCCAGCAAAAAAGTGCGTTCCATCCAAGCGACGACTAATTCCGGCGTTTCGACCATCAATCTCAACGCCTTCATTCATCCGGCGAATCATTGCGAGGAGCGCCACTGAATCAATATCAAAAACCGGTTTTGCGCGCCCATGAAAGGTGTGCATCGGATAGTCCCCGGTCATTGCGAGCAGATTGTGAAAGCCTTGGCTCGAAAGTAACCAGAGTTGACTTTCAAGCCCGTGACGATTGAGGTCTTTACATGTCAGATGGATAACCACCTCCTTGCCGGCATAAAGAATTGGTGTCCCCAGGGCCATAGGTGCCATCTGGGGGTTACCTCCCGCATTGTCGGTGATCGAGACCCAATCAACCAAAGGCGAATGAGTAAGGACCTCACCAAATTCCCGCACCTTGACGGTGTGTTTGTGGCTCATAGCTCCCCGCGTCGAGACAAGCTCGACACCAAGCGGGAATTTCTCTAGGCTTCCAAACATCTCAGGTAGAAGGCTCGTTATGGCGCTATTTTTCACAAAAACGAAAGGCTAAAAGCGAAGCCAGGAAGAAGGTTTAGAGAGACGTTGGATTTTAAAAAGTTTCTTTTTCCTGAGACATTCACGCGTTAAAAGAGTCCTGACGCTTAAAGGATTTGGAGCGCTTAGTAAGCTCCGCGATAGTGGCCAATAAAATTCTCGCTCGGCTCCTCTGTCAAGATTTTTCCGGCGTTTCATGTGGGATGAAACGCTTTCTGTAACTGCTCAGGTAGTCCCACCATGGGACCATCAGTAACTGAAGAATAGATTACCCCCCGAACGCAACAGAAAAAAGTTCGTTTTTTGCTGGATTCACCAGGGGTGCCTGCCGTATCTTGCTCGCCATGACAAGCGTCTTGGTGATGCAAGGCCGCCAGTTGAACGGCGCGGACATCGCTTTGATCCGGGGGCTGCTGGACGAACATCCCGAGTGGTGTCGCTCGCGCCTGAGCCGTGAACTGTGCGCG
>CALDSX010000057.1 GCA_937924445.1 uncultured Chthoniobacterales bacterium | reverse complement strand
TGCATCACCAAGACGCTTGTCATGGCGAGCAAGATACGGCAGGCCCCCCTGGTGAATCCAGCAAAAAACGAACTTTTTTCTGTTGCGTTCGGGGGGGTAATCTATTCTTCGGTTACTGATGGTCCCATGGTGGGACTACCTGAGCAGTTACGAGACAGCAAGTGTTATTAGATCCGCCTGCATGCCGACCTACTGCCGCAGACTTTTGTCATGGATAGCGAAAGGGAGCAAGCAGACAAGCTCCCCTCGCCTCTCCGCAGTTGCTTGCGCAAGAAAAGGTCTACTTCAACTTGTCACCCCTCCAAACTGCGGTTGAAAATTTGCCGGAAGCCGTTTGACGCCGATAGAATATGAAGATGGAGAATATTTTGGAGCTTTCCGGAGTTCACACAAAGATTTAAGGCGAACGTGGATTTTGGTTTGAGCGTGGCGGGGCCGTCTCGAGGTGAAAGCCTGTGGAAATCGGCTGACCTCTTCCAGGAGAGGGAAGGCTTTGAGCTATTATTTGGAGTGGGGCGACATGGTGAAAAACATGGCGCGTCGTTTTAAATGGGTTGCACCAATGCCAGTGCAGCCCCGGACCGCCACGAGCTGCACACTTTGATAATCAATGCGCTATTGAGAGGCAAGTGTTTCGTCCACCTGCGACGTCTGCAAGACGAACGCGTCATGGCGACGATCCTCGGGGTAACACGGAGCCGGATAAGTGGTTAAGATTCTTTCGTGCGGATGATAAACCGTGCTGACGCGAGCGCCCGTCTCAGGCTCAACTCTAGTGAGATCGGCTTTGCCCAGGGCAAAATCATGCCTCGGCACGAGGAGCCCGGCCAGGCGATGCTGTTCTTCTACAGCGCGCGCCTTGCCACGTCGAGAGATCTCTGCGCCCAGTCACAAAAGGTGTGAGAAACGCGGGCTAGCAGCGGCTCCTACGCTGGTTGGTCCGAACTGCGTCGTAGTTAAATGTGGGACAAACTTTCGAACGCTATCTCAACTGGCACTACCTCTCAGCGCAAAAAATTAACTCGCCGATCCTTTAATGTAACAGCTTAACTGCGCGATGTAGGACAATTTGCCTTCTGGATTTGTTAAAAAATAACTCGCTCTTTTCAACGTTCGCCTTGAGGAAGAGGGGCTTAGTAGTCCGGTTGACTAACTTCGCAAGGCGCACGATGAGACCGCGTTTTCAAGCGTGCGGGAAAAATGAAGTTTGCCACCGCTCGCGCGTCATCTGTTAAAGAAGCACTCGTAGGGCGTTAGCTATTATTGCAGAGAGGGCGCTTTGCTGAAGAGCCTGCCAAGACAGTTAACTCGTCCTCAACACGCCGGGATTCTGCCTGTAACGAGCTTCGAGTTCCAACATCGCCTGAATGAAGGAGAAAGGCGCATTTGGCAGAAACTCTAGCGAGACAATCCCGTTGTAGCCTCGGGCGCGCAGGCTCGAAATCATCCAATCGAGCGCATCGAGACCGGCAGGGGGCGCCGCCTGGATCTGCCCGAGTGAGCTCGTGCGGCAATGGCAATGGACGGCGCTGTTCAGAAGGTCAAGCGTGTCCTCCCAAGGAAATCCTTGACAGATAAAATGCGAAGGTTCGTATGTGATGGGGAGAGAGGGAATCTCGTCAAGAAGCCGACGAGCATCCTTAGGATTTTCCAACGGAGTGTCGGAATGGATTTCCGGAGCCAGGATGACGCCCTCGTCTCGGGCGATTTGTTGGATTTCCCGAAGTGATTCGACAGTTGATTTCCATACGCCTTGAGGGTCGTTCTTCCAAGAAGCAATGTGTCCCGGGTAATGGGCGCCGATCGAAATACCCAGAGATCGCATGAAACGACATAATGCCTGGATTTGCCTGCGACGATGAAGGTTTTTTTCCGTGTCGGAGCGATCGTTGAGATCGGGGCTGAAAGCGCAGTTAACGCTTCTGGCACGCACCCCAAACCGATCAAGCGCCGCTTGAACGCGATCCATCTCCTGATGAAAGTTTTCTAAAAGAGCGGTAAGGGAAATGAGATTCCAACTCTCGATCACTATGAGATCAACTTCCTTAAAACCGGCACCCGACAATTTTGCGATCGCATCTTCGAGACTGTCACGGAATGGAGCGGTTGAAGCGATAATTGTTAGCTGACTCATGTTGCTTACAGAATGGAGAAACTGGCCTTATGGTCAGCTTCCGCGCGTAGAGTGAGTTGGTTGAAAGGGATTGTTGCTTCGCGTGAAAGCACCGGGCAAACTGGAGCGTTGGTTGCGGCCGAGAGATAAGCGGCGTTGATGATTGCTTGAACGTTGAGAGCATTGTGAGCGTCCAGTGGATGGGAGGTTGACGCTTCTCCCGAGAGCAGATCGGCCAACAGGTCGAGTGATTGAGTCATTGCATTAGAGGCGGCAGAGGGGCTGCTGTCCGCTAGATGCCAGTCACCGCCCACTGTCTCGCTAGGGACAAGATACCACCCGTTATTGTCGGGAGAAGCGGCGTGGGTTCTAGGCTTTGCAGAGGTGGTGTGGTGGTGAACATACCATTTTTGATCGATGTCCCCAGGGAGCCAAAGATCGCCGGTGGTTCCACGCACGCGGACCTGCATGTAGGGAGTTCGCTGAGCAAATGACCCTGTGAAAACGCGGCAGCCAGTGCTGGGGATTGGCCTCCAAAAAACGCAACCGGCGCAGTCGGCACTATGGCCGTAGCGTTGGGGAATTTGCCCTTCGTGGGGAGAGAAAAATACCGCCCCATAAACATCGGACGGCAAGACATCTCCCGAAAGGTAAAAAAGGAAATCAATGGCGTGTGTTCCATCGCTGAGCAATTGACCGGCGCAGTACGCCTCGAGTTCGATAGGTTCACCTATAATTCCAGAAGAAATGAGCGTGCGCCCGCGCTGTCCAGGAGAAATGCGACGTTGATGATTTATGAGGAGGTGGACGCCGAGCTGATCGCATGTCTCGACCATTCGGACCGCGTCGCGATAATCCACGCTCATTGGTTTCTCGCAGATAATGGCGCGGGGCCGAAAAGCGGCAGCACTCACGGTATTTTCGGCGTGCCAAGCGTCCGGGGTAACCACGATGACAAGATCGGGTTGGGCCGCCCTCATCATGGACTCTACATCGGAAAATCGGAGCACGTCATCTGCCAGAATTGCCCGTCTCAAGGTGTCGCCGTCGGCATCACAGACTGCGACGAGACTGAACGCGCACGATGAGGCAATTGCCTCTAAATGGCACTTGCTCATCCGCCCAAGACCAATGACAGCCGCCCGAAACTTAGACTGATTTTGGGCGCCGTTTTGTTCTGCGATCATAATGGGAGAAGCTGGAGGTTAACATGCTCACCAGCGATGCGTCGAATAAATTTCAACGAATCATTAAAACATGTTTGAACAGTCTTTTGCGGGTCACAAACCCACTCAACAAATGCCCTGACACTGTCGGGAGCAGGATGCAGGCATCCTAAGCGCTGAAAGAACGAGTCAAGACCAACATCACCATCTCCAAGCGTTGCACCCGTAAGGCGAAGGACAAGTTCTCGTTCATTGATCAAAACTCTGTGGTCTTTCACATGAAGCGCGGTGACATGCTGGAAAATGGCATCGGGTATTTGGTCGAGTCGTTCGCCGATCAACGAGCAGTTCCCTGTGTCGAGGAGGATGCCGAGGCCCGGCAGAGAGTCGCAAAGGTTCGCGAGATCCGTGACATAGTAATCAACGTGGTTCTCAATACAAAGAGTAATACCAGCCGAACCGAGTGTCGCCAAGAGTGGATCAAGGAGTAACCGGAGCGTTTCAATCTGCCGGACTAATGGGAACTCGCGATCGAAGCGGTTGAGTTCTCCCGTCACCACAGCGTGAGCCATGGGCAGATTCAAAGATTTACTTATTTCATTCTGACGCCGAGCATCTCTCAAAAGGCTGTCCAGACTCTCTTCAACAGGTTGACACAGGTCCAGTCCATAGTGTACGGCCCAAGATTGCCCAAATTCCTCCTGAAGCCTTTCGAGCTGATGAATTCTTGAAGAATCAAAAAGAACAGATGCACCAACCGCACTGCCATGAAAACCGCGGGAAGCACAAAAGTGTAATTGATTCCACCACGAATCGCCTTTCCAGAGATGAAAATCACCGGGAAACGTCCCGACATATCCCCACCAGCGTGGGGGAGAGGTGAACAGATTATTCGGCACAAAATGTTCGCAGGTGTTCATTGAAAGATGGAGGGTGCTTAGACTACTGCCGACGACGGATTTTTTGGAATATTAACCCAAATCAACCTTAATTTTACAGGCGATATGTCCCATATTTAGTCAAGAGAAAAATCGAAAGATTTCGGAGTCACTCTGTGCTGCCTTATAATAAGTTTCCGCGTTATTTGATCAGAAATAAGTGTGGAAAACGCAATGCCATAGAGGCAAATCAGTGCGGAACATCCGGGTTGCCCAGGGCAAAGTTTATGAAATGATCAGACTCAAAAGACTTTGATCTATCACGAAGATGAGGGTTGGCAGGGTTAACCAGGCAGCTGTAGAGCTGTGTTGATAGTGAGATATGGTCTAACACGCAATGACAATTGCAGGTTCTCAGACCGGGAATAATGCTCTGTCGGCATCAGGGAGTGAAACGAGGACCTGTATCGAGGCGGAGGTGCTACAGGTGATGTAGCCAGCAATCGGAAGGGGCTTATGCCGGAAGAGGCAAAATAACCGCACGACTTCTTGATTGGTTTAAGAACATGAGCAGCAAACCTCAAGCAAAACCGGAATTTCTAACCTTTATCAACTTTAACGGCACTGTGCCAAATGATCCCTCGTGCACCATCGATTTGGATTAATTGCTAGAGAAGAGCACTCCCTGCGGGACAGATCGAGATGAAGATCATATCTTTGTTATAATGACAGAACGTATTCTGTAAGGTCGGCTATTTCTTGTGGGGAAAGATTCGATGTCTTACCGTGTTTATCGCCAACGTTGAACTTCTGTATGACGTCCAAAATAGATTTTGCTCGGCCGTCATGCAAATAGGGAGCTGTGCGCCAGCTTTCCACTAAAGTGGGAGTGTCAAAAGAATCTTCGTTCTCTCGAAGGCCCCCCGTGCCCACATTGTGTTTTTTGAGGTCTGTAAACAGTGGCGAAGGATGACAAGAGGCGCAGCCGACTTGTTGGAAAATCTTTTCGCCACGCTGAGCTGATTCACTGAGCTTGCCGTTCTTTAGGTGTGGACTGGGCACGGGCGTCAAAGATTTCAGGAACTCATCTGTAGCCTGAGCCAGTTCCTCTGGAACAATCAAGAATTTAATATATCGAAAGCCTGCCCGAACAGCAACCTCTGCGGTTCCGCGCACTCCAAGGCTCATGGCCGGTGGCGTTCGATGTGCCCAGAGCATACTTCTTGTATTTTTAGGGTTTCCTATACCGTCGTTGAGCAAATCCCAATTCAATCCATCAACTCTAGTGTCTGGATGGCACGACCCACAACTCATCCAATGCTGGAAACAAGTCCTTGCATCAAAGAATGCAATTTCACCCTGGCGCATAGTAGTCAAAGGTTGTTGAGGACCAAGAGACAATGTCAGTGGGTGTGAGGTCGCTTCTTCTACATCAACCGCCTCGACGCAGTCGGAAAAATAAAGTGCCACGTAGGCTTTGTTGCCCACCATCGTCAACGAGCGTGGGCCAATACCGTTGAGAGGCAATCGCCGACGTGCTCCCGTTAAAAATGCCAGATTGTTAGGAGTCGACTGAGAATCACCCGCGGAATAGCCGACTGGTTGGCTTTTGTCGGCCTTTTCAAGTCGCGCATGCAGTTCAATCCTGTCCAAGACCATTATTTCCTGAAGGCCAGCCAGACCAATAACCACAAATTTGCCATCCTTTGAGCAGGCAACAGGCCATGGGTTTGCTGCCCCTCGGTCTATTTCATCGAGCAACACGGTCCTGATCAGCTTTTGCTCCGCTACGTCTATAATACTTAAGGCATTGGTGTTAATCCAGCCACGTTCAACTTGGGTGGTAGGCACCTGATACCGTCCAAGAATATGCGTGACATAGCAGAATTTTCCATCCGGCGACATAGCAATGCCATGAGCTCCGGTGCTACCGTTTGGCAATAGAATTTCGTTGATTTCATCACTTGCCACGTTCAAAACCGTGACATCAGACGCAACGACCTGCTCTGTTGCCGCTTGGGACGGCAGGAGATTAACGACAAATAAAAGCTTAGCATCGCTACTCAGAGCCATGGCCACGGGTTCGCGAGAAACGTGCCATCGTTTTTTTTCCTGCCCGGAGGTCACATCAATCATGCTAACTGTATTGTTAAAACGATTTGCAATGTAAACCGTCTGGCCATCGGGGGAAAACAACGGGGCCGATGGGGTGTGGCCTGCACGCCACGTAGCCAAAAGTTTGCCTTGCGGCACATCTAGAACCGCCACTGTACCTGCAGGGTCGTTTGTTGTTACCACGAGCTTTTTGTCATCGGCAGAAAGCGCTATGCCGTTTGGGATAGCAGGTAAATCTACCCAATGCGTGACTTTGCCTTGTACTAAATTTACAAAGGCCACTTTCTTACCGGTTGCCAAAGCGACAAACAGCATTTTACCTTCGGCATCAGCTGTAACGGCTATGGGAGACAAATAATCCGCTGCCGCAGCCGCATGGCTAAGAAAAATCGCGGTTAGGATGAGGGAACGCCAGGGAGTGCCTATTTGAAAAAAACATTGACCTCGGAAAGACATGGTAATTCGCTCAGAGGTGGGAATTTGCCGTTGAATCATTTAGTTTCTGATCGGGCCGATAATTTTTACTTGAGAATTTTTTCTGAGAACAGCACCAACCAATGATGTTCGAAAATAGGATCCGGAATCCAAGATGGTTGAGGATGCTATAAAAAGAGAATCGCTTATTTCATTATCAATGCGGCCAATTCGACATGTCAAGTCGCAATCCGATGAAGCCTACAGTCTTCTTAGATTATAGGTTGCTCAAGGGACAGGACTGCCGGTTTCGGTGCGTAGGTCAGGCCCGATGATGTTTGAGTGCCGGAGATGATTGCTGAAAGGAAAAACCCTCTGTTTGGCGGGCTCAGAACAGTTGGTATGGGTAAAAACTCAGGCGGGTAATTTGATTATTCGAGCAAACAAATTTCCGGCCTTTGTGATCGCCAAAGGCATCAAACGTAGAGTTTTTTAAAAGAGCACGGGAGAAACTTTTCCGATGGACGTCCTGATTTCCAAAGGCAAATTCCAATGTGGCACGTGCAAGTAAAGAGACTGTTAGAAAGGTTCGTTCTCGAAGAACCAAGGCTGCTCCGCTCAGAGTAAACACTCGCGAAACAACAATCAAGCGCCTGCCGCGTTTGGAGGATCTTGAAGTGCCAACGCGATGGGTGAATAGAGTGATTGCAGTTCTTCTGCTACCGGCGTGTTGGATTACGATGGCAACATTTTTCTCGCTGCTCACCGAGTCGGCGATCGGTCGTGGGCATTGGCAGTTGGAGAGTTTCTGGTTTTTTGGGCTCGGACTGGCGGTTTCGATTTTGGCCTTTATCGGTTTTAACCGAAACTTTTTGTTTCTCTATGTGACTGTGCATGAGTTCACCCACGCGCTCTGGGTCATGGCATTAGGAGGAAAAGTGCGGAGCATAACAGTTGGGCAGAACGGAGGGGAGATTCATGTGAGCAAGAGCAATTTTCTCATCGCACTGGCACCTTATTTTTTTCCTATGTTAACGTTAGGGTTGTTGGTCGTGCGATTGTTGCTGGGAACACTGGTGGACATGCGCCCGGCCGAGGGATGGTTCTGGGCATTGCTGGGAGCAAGTTGGGGGTTCCATCTTACATATACGCTTTGGATGATCCCAAAAGAGCAGAGTGATCTGACGGAGCATGGGATATTCTTTTCACTGGTCATCATTTTTCTGATAAACCTGTGTGTGCTGACTTTAATGCTCTGTCTTGCAGATCCTAAACTCGGGCTCGCCGAAGCGGGGCGGGAATGGGTGAGGCAAGGCGTGGCATTAACAGGCTGGCTGGAAGATCTTGTGGGACAATTTTAGAGATACCCAAACAAACGGAGAAGAAGGCCTCTTTGGCACAGTTTGGGGTTGAGGAACAAAAGACAGATCATACTTTAGCCGGATAGTTCGTGGTGGGGCTGTTTGCTTCGCCCGTTCTAAGGTATGTTCAGCAGAAGGGCTTTGAGTGTAACGAAAGCGAAAACCGCACATTAAGCCTTTAGGTTTTGAGCACATGTGTTTTAAATCTCCAATCAAACTGTCGGGTGCAAATGTGCATATGCCATTTTCAAAAAGTTTCTAGAAGGGAAGGATCACGCTAAGCTTTTGTTTTGATACGGAAAAGTCAACCGGAGCCGTGCCGTGGAGTTCGCCGTCCACCTCCAACGGAACATCATCTGATGAGGACACATGGAGGTGGCTGGTCCTGAAGTGCACCACATCTGGTAATTCGGCATGAGTGCCAAAGAGGATGCTCTGAAGGTAGCGTACGATGTCGAGAAAACCAAGATTTTGGAACACAAGAACATCAAGCAGCCCATCGTATATCGTGGCCCCTTTGAAAAGTTCGAAAGGACCTCCGTAGTAACGGCCGTTTCCGACCATTACAAAAGAGCCTTCGATAACTTCGTTGAGATGATTAGTTACAGACAGGCGTGGTGGTTTTCTGCCGGCAACGACCGCCGCGACAGCAAGGTAGCTTAGAGGGCCAAAAGAGCGTTTGTCCTCCGGTTTGGTCTCTTTTACAACCTGAGCATCGAGCCCAACGCCGGCAAGTTGCACGAAAAACCGCCCGTTTGCGATGCCAAGATCGACATCACGGTGGTGACCCGCCTCGATCACGTCCCAACAATCTTCCAGAGATTGCGGCAGGCCGAGTTCGGTGGCAAAAACGTTCATTGTTCCTGCTGGGAGCAGGCCGAATCTCACGCCCCGCCCGACTATTCCATTCACAACCTCATTGATCGTTCCGTCACCGCCGGCAGCGACAATGGTTCCGAAACCAGCCTTCACTCCCTCCTCGGCGATACGCTGAGCGGCTCCTGGCCCGGAGGTGGCAATAACCACGATTCGGGGGGAGAGCTTTGCTATTTGTCCCGCGAATCGTTCCGCTTTACTTCCTTTGGCGGCGGGGTTGTGAATGACGAGGACTTTCTCCTTGTTTTTTGGTTTGTGAGAGAGGAACTGGCTCAAGACAGGTGGTCAATGTGTGCTGCCATGGATAAAATCCCGCTAAGGCGTTGCAACCCGGCGGGCGCTCTGTAGTTTCGGCAAATGAAGCAACGAGTAGGTAGAGTATTTCTTGGTGCCTTTATACTATTTATTTTAACGGCGGCAACTATTGGTGCATTATCAGTATATTCTTCCTCAGAACCAGTTAAAAATCGAATTACTAGCGAACTAAAGTCGGTCCTCAAGATGCCGGTTTCTTTGCGCAAAACGGGCTTTACACTTTGGGATGGCCTCGTTCTTGAGGGTGTGCGAATTACGGAGAGCGAAGACAACACCTCCTCAGCCTTTTTGGAGACGGAGAAAATCCGGGTGGTTATCCCGCTTCTGCCGTTACTCAGAAACGAAATTGTTCTTCAAGAGATCATTGTTTCAAATGCAAAAGTTACGGGTAAGGAAGGAGCCGATGGAGGACTGATATTACCGCGTCTAAAAACATTGACTGCTAACCCGCCACGACTTGTTGAGGAGGGGCAAAAAGAAAAACATGTCCGACCCAGTACCAGCGCGTCGCGAGTGACCCTTGGTCGGCTTCGAGTCGAAAAAGCTCACATCACACTGAACGACGCTCAGGGTCAGCCGCGTTTGGAGCTGGAGGGTGTTGGGGTGAGGGCAGCACTGCGATCGGAGGGGGTAGCTACCGGGATGTTGCAAGTGGACCGTCTGCAGTTTTTGGGTCTTCCGCCATTCTCCTTTTTGCAGTCCCCTTTCAATTATACTTCCGACGGCCTGGAACTGACCGATCTATCTGGACGTTTAGCAGGGGGAACTCTAACTGGTTCAGCGAGCATAGCCACTGAACAGCCATATGCGTTTCGGGCAAAAATCAAGCTGATGGGCGTTGACCTGGAGCAGTTTCAATCAAAAGAAAGGGGTGAGATCGGAGGACGTTTGATGATGGAATTAGACGTCAGAGGCCAAGCTGCAAACCCGGAATCCCTACGCGGCCGTGGCATGGCAGAGATAAATCAAGGCCGGCTCGCTTCCACACCGTGGTTGCAGACTCTGGGTATTCTGTTTGAGGTTCCCGAACTCGTGAACATCGAAGTGACGCAGGCATCCACTCAATTCAGACTCAAAGGGCGGGATGTTCGGATTGAATCGCTTTCCATGGATTCCGAAAATCTCCGGCTGACTTGCATCGGTTCTTTAAAGAACTTCGAAAGGCTCTCCCTCGAGGCGCGGCTGCACGTCAGTCCGACCCTTCGCGAGAGATTGCCGACAGAGATTGCCCGGTCTTTTGTCGAACCGGGCCAAGGCGATTGGACCTGCCTCGACTTTGATGTGGACGGGACGCTCAGATCGCCGAAGACGAATCTTCAGAAGAAGCTTCTCCGTGGGGCGACAAAAGGTGTGGTGGGCAGTTTGCTCAACGACCTCCTTGGAAAGGAGAGTGACAAGGTTCGCGAACCCGCAAATCCGCAACCTGCACCCGCCACTCCGACGCTTCCTTTGGACTTGATGCCCTCGCCCACTCCGCCTCATGGAGAATCAAAAGCGCCGTAAAAGAGTGAAGGCCTTTGAGGAATATTGAGCAGAGAAGTAATTTTCAAGATGAAATCTCTTTTTCTCTCAGGAGATCTTGCTGTTCGCTGAAGGCCGAAACAATCGCTGGCGAGTTACCGGCCTCGTTCAAAAGGCGTGCCAGCCAGACGCCCGTATGGCTGGCCGGGCAGGCGGCAATCTCTTCGGGTGGGCCAGCAGCCACGATGTCCCCCCCCTCCGAACCGCCTTCGGGGCCGAGGTCGATAACCCAATCAGCGGTTTTAATAACATCAAGGTTGTGTTCGATGACAACGACGGTGTTGCCACCATCGCGCAATTTGAGAAGTACTTCGAGCAGGGTATGGATATCTGCGAAGTGTAAACCTGTTGTCGGTTCGTCGAGGAGATAGATGGTGCGCCCTGTGGCCCGTTTTGAAAGCTCGGCAGCCAGTTTAACCCGCTGGGCCTCTCCGCCGGAAAGCTGATTCCCTGGCTGACCGAGGCGTAGATAGCCAAGTCCCACGCTGGCCAAAGCACGCAATTTGTCAGCAATTGCCGGAATGGTGCGGAAGAAGCTCCAAGCCTCATCAACTGTCATGTCGAGCACATCAGCGATGTTACGACCTTTGTGGGTCACTTCGAGCGTCTCGCGATTATATCTGCGCCCGCCGCACACTTCGCACTGCACAAAAACATCTGCCAGAAAGTGCATGTCTAATCGGATAACTCCCTCCCCTTGGCAGTGTTCGCAACGGCCACCTTTAATGTTAAAGCTGAAACGTCCGGGACCGTAGGCCCGAACGCGAGAGAGAGGGAGCTGGGCAAAAAGATCACGAATCGGGCCGAATGCCCCTGTGTAGGTGGCAGGATTCGACCGAGGCGTTCGTCCGATGGGCGATTGGTCTATGACAACTGCCTTATCGAGTTGTTCAAGCCCCAACAACCGCCTGTGTTTTCCAGGGGTTTCTTTGGCATGATAAAAGTGCCTAAAGAGCGCCCGCCGCAAGATGTCGTCGGTAAGGGTGGATTTTCCACTTCCCGAGACTCCAGTAATACAGGTGAATAGCCCGATTGGAATTGCAGCAGTGATATTTTTGAGATTGTTTTCTGCGGCTCCCTCCAGAATTAACCACCCGGAATGGGCCCCGCGCGGTGTTCGTGGTGTCACACGTCGGCGGGGGACGGGGATGATTGTTTTGCCTGAGAGGAAGCGCCCGGTGAGAGAGTCAACGTTTGCACAAATCTCCTCCGGGGTTCCCTGGGCCACAATTTTTCCGCCGCGCGGTCCGGCTCCAGGGCCGAGGTCAATGATATGATCTGCGGCGCGCATAGTGTCAGCATCGTGTTCAACGACCACGACAGAGTTGCCGAGATCACGAAGGCGCTTCAGTGTTTCGAGGAGCCGATCGTTATCGCGTTGGTGCAACCCGATGCTCGGTTCGTCGAGCACATAAAGGACACCTGAAAGACCCGACCCGATCTGGGTGGCCAGTCTGATACGCTGAGCTTCTCCCCCGGAGAGTGTGGCGGTTTCACGATCAAGAGAGAGGTAGCCGAGCCCCACGTCGTTCAAAAAGCTCAAGCGTCTTGTAATTTCTCTGACCACCTCTGCGAGAACTTTAGCTGAGGAACCGAGATTGATTCCTTCTACCCACGGGCGCAGTTCCCGGATGGTGGTCTGGCAGAGTTCATGGATATTTTTCCGCAGCCCCCCGGCTCCTTCGATTGTCACAGAGAGAATCTCGGGCCTCAAACGCGCTCCGCCACAAGCGCGGCATGTTCGACGGTTCATAAAGGCCCTGATGCGGGTGCGGGTTGTCTCGCTGGCACTGGATTCAAAGAGATGCTGCATCTGCATGACCAATCCTTCCCACTTGCGATGAGCCGTGGTGTTCCCGAAGCGCAGGGGAACTGTGTCATCGCCCGAACCGTAGAACAGCAGATCTTTGAAGCTCTGGGGCAAGTCGGAAAAAGGGCAAGTTAGGGGGACTTTGGCCACCGCGACCAGGGAATCGCGGATAGCGGCGTAGAACTTCAACATTCGCTTCGTGCCGCGCCGCCAAGGGGCGACCGCACCGTCTGCCAATGAGAGCGACTGATCCGGAACCATCAAATCGGGGTCGCAAAAAAGCTCCGAACCAAGGCCCTGACAGGCTGGACAGGCCCCAAAATGACTGTTAAAAGAGAAGTGTTGCGGTGTCAGGTGGGGAAGGGTAAATCCCGTCTGCGGATTACAGAAGTCAGTCGAAAAACGCTCCTCGCTCCAATCCTCGGAACCGGCTAGTTGAATGAGCGCAAGGATCTGATTACCACCCCATCTTAGTGCGATTTCCACCGACTCACCCAAGCGCGAGCGGGTGTCTGCACGGAGCACGAGTCGATCCACCACCGCCTCGATGGTGTGTCGTTTTTCTTTGGCGAGCCGGAGAGGTTTGGCGGCATCCAATTCAACTATTTCTCCGTCAACACGCGCACGCACAAACCCTTCGCGCCCGAGTTTTTCGAGCACATCTCTAAATTCCCCTTTTTGCGCAACGACAACCGGCGCAAGTAGCATGACCTTTGACCCTTCAGGGTGTTGATGGATGCGGTCTGCAATCTGCTGGGGCCCAAGTTTTTCAACCAACTCCCCGGTGGCGGGATCATGTGGTTTTCCCACCGCAGCCCATAGAACGCGGGCAAAGTCATAAATTTCAGTAGTGGTTGCGATGGTTGATCGAGGGGTGGCAGAGGAGGTGCGTTGTTCAATCGCGATTGCTGGCGAAAGACCTTCGATAAAATCCACATCCGGCTTTGGCATCTGATCGAGAAATTGTCTCGCATAGACAGAGAGGCTTTCGACGTAACGACGTTGGCCCTCGGCGTAAAGAGTATCGAACGCCAGAGACGATTTGCCTGAGCCACTCGGACCGGTGATAACAACAAGCCGGTGGCGCGGAATCTCAACGCTGATATTTTTCAGATTGTGCTGGCGGGCGCCGCTGATTCGGATGCAGTCCATGAGATGTCTAAACTATCCGGAACGAGCAAGCAAGCACGGTGGGGTGCAGTGAGCTAGTGAATCTTTGTTGAACTGCCGTCAAGTTTGCGCTGAGAATAAATTCATGAAACCCGCCATTGGACGAGAAGATGCTGATGAGAACGATTTTGGCGCCGCACTTGCGGATTTTAGGCATTGTCTCTTTAACTCACTTGGTGTGATGATGGCGCTTGCCGAGCTTGCCCGTCGTGACCCGGCGAAGTACCAGCGGTTGGCTGAAGTGGTGCTCGAAAAGTCGGAGGTTCTTCGCGATCGGATGACGGCGCTTTCATCTCTTTTCGAGTCACTAAAGGCAAAATGAAATCGGTTTTTCATTCCGCATTACATGGCGAAAAAGTCGGCGCTTTGCTCCGGGTTGTTGCGTTGTCGTGCCTTTCGCTCGTTGGGTGCGGCTGGCCACAGGGATCTGTGATCGAAATCAGGCCGGAAGCTCATTTGCCGACCAAAACTTGGAGATGGGAGCTTGTTCGAATTTACCCTCACGACCCGGCAGCTTTCACTCAGGGATTACTTTGGCACGACGGTGCGCTTTATGAATCGGTCGGGCTGTATGGAAGATCCGCCATACGGCGCGTTGACCTAACAACAGGCAAAGCGTTAGCTGAAGCTCGGCTCCCATCCCGCTATTTTGGCGAAGGTCTTGCGCTCGTCGGAGATGAGCTCATTCAGCTCACTTGGCGTGAAGGAATCGCTTTTGTTTGGGATCGTCGAACGTTTGAGTTGAAACGTTCAGTTCGGTATGCCGGTGAAGGATGGGGTCTTGCGCCGTTCGACGGTGAACTCATTCTGAGTGACGGAACGGAGATTCTTCGTGCCCTTGACCCACGATCCTTCCGGGAGCGGCGCAGAATTCATGTGGTTTCGGAGCGCGGCCCTGTTACCATGCTCAACGAACTTGAGACGCTCGGCCGCTTGCTTTTAGCCAACGTTTACCAAACAAACCTAGTGGCAGTCATTGACCCTTCCACTGGCACGCAGATCGCACAGATAGATTTTGGCAGGCTTTTTCCTGAATCGGCTCGCACACCTGAAATGGATGTGCTCAATGGGCTGGCGTGGCGGGAAGAAACAAGGACGTTATTTGTGACGGGCAAAAATTGGCCTCTCCTTTTTGAAGTCAAACTTTTTGAGGATTAAAGGTGAAAAAATCGCTGCTCCACTAAAGACTTCGGAAAAAGAACTCTTGACCTTAGCGGTTGGGCAGATTCGATTTCAATTGTGAAAGCGCTTTTGCTAACCAACGAATATCCTCCTAACATTTACGGCGGTGCAGGTGTCCACGTGGAATATTTGAGCCGGGAACTGGCCAAACGTATCGAAGTGGAGGTGAGATGTTTTGGTTCCCAATCCCTCAGCGCGCAGAGTCTTACTGTGCATGGCTTTGAAGCAGCGACGGCTGGCTACGGTTGTCAGCCAACATTGCGATCTGTTTTTGGCGCTCTTGAACGCTGTGTCGCAATGAACGCCATGGGCTCCGACGCGCAGCTTGTTCATTGTCACACTTGGTACACCCACCTCGGAGGCATTATCGCCAAACTCAACTACGGAATCCCTCTCCTTATTACCTCGCATTCGCTCGAACCCCTGCGCCCCTGGAAAAGAGAGCAACTCGGAGGGGGTTATGATTTCAGTCTTTGGGTTGAAAAAACCGCGCTGGAGCTAGCCGACGCAATCATAGCGGTCTCCGAGGGCTCGAAGAATGATGTTCTTCGCCTGTTCGATGTTTCTCCAGAGCGCGTTCATGTGATTTTCAACGGGATTGACCCTCAGGAATTTAATCCGGTTACTGGTCAGGATGTGCTGCTTCGGTTTGGGATTGATCCCGCCACGCCCTATGTGCTTTTCCTTGGACGGATCACTCGCCAAAAAGGGATCATTCACTTTGTCCGCGCCATTGAATATCTTGCCCCCGATTGTCAAGTAGTTCTCTGTGCCGGCGCACCCGATACACCCGCAATCGCTGCGGAGATGAGTGCCACAGTGGCAGAGGTGCAGAAGCGTCGCAAAGGGATCTTTTGGATACAGGAGATGCTCGACACCCGGTCAAAAGTACAGATGTATTCCCATGCTGCGGTTTTTTGCTGCCCATCGCTCTATGAGCCCTTCGGGATTATCAACCTCGAAGCCATGTCCTGTGAAGTTCCAGTTGTTGGGGCAAAAGTCGGCGGTATTCCGGAGATTATTGTTGACGGTGAAACTGGATATCTGGTTCCTTTGGAGCAGCAGACAGAAGCACCCTACGAGGCGACTGATCCCGATGGTTACGCGCGGGCACTTGCGGAGCGGATTAACGGCTTACTAGACAGCCCTTCTCTGCGCGAGAGAATGGGGAAAGCCGGCCGCAAACGTGTGATTCAAAAATTCAGTTGGGCCTCTGTTGCCGATCAAACAGTCGAGCTTTACAGCGACTTGATCTCACGAAGACCTACGCTGCCATAGAACCGGATCAAATGCGCTTGAAATGTTGGCTTCCTCATGGGGTGCTCGCTACGCTGGGTGTGGCATCTTTTCTTTTTGACGCCCCGATTCGTGGTGTGTTGAATCAGAGCACATCGCCGGAATTTGTGAAATGGATGGGGGTCGTTGGTGATTGGGGTGACTGGCCCGAGTTGATGGTTCTTTCATTCGTTATTTGGCTAGTTAGTCGGGCTCTGAAGCTTCCAGGGTTACAAAAGATCATTGTTATTATGGCCATCGGCTCAACTCTCTCCGGCATGGCCGTGAACACGTTGCGTTTGACAACCGGAAGAACACGTCCGAATAACAAAGAGATTTCTCAAGGCTTCTATGGCCTGCGCCACGAGGGCCGCTGGCTTGTCGGTAAAAACAAATACAACTCTTTTCCCTCTGGCCACATGGCTACTGCGAGCGGTTTCGTATTACCCGTCTTGTTTCTTCGCGGTATCCCCGCCGTGCCGTTGCTTATTTTTCCGGCATTGATGGCCGTGGCACGTATAAGCACTGGAGCACATCATTTTTCGGACACAGTTTGCGCTTTTGTTATTTCGACATGGGTCTCTCTTGCTCTCAGTCGGAGCCGTCTGGTTTGTGAGTTGTCGAGAGGCATAGAAAAGAGAGGCTCAGAATGACCCCACCACCGATTCCTAATTCGTATTGGGTCGTGGAGAATATACTTCTCGCTTCGGAATATCCGGGCCATAGAGATCCAAAAGTTCTGAGGCAGAAACTGGAAAAATTTCTCGATGCAGGCATCCGGAGTTTTATTGATCTGACATTTGAGGCCGAGCTTCAGCCTTATGTCGCCGTGCTTCGAGAGTTGGCCCGTGAGCGCAGCATTGATGTGAATTATTTTCGAATGCCAATAGGGGAAAGCGGGTTGCCGGGTTCAAGGGAGGAAATGTGCAGGATTCTCGACCAGATCGACTCTTGCCGCGTGGCAGATCAAGCCTGCTGTGTTCATTGCTGGGGCGGGTGCGGGCGAACCGGCATGGTCGTTGGATGCTATCTTGTCCGGAGGGGAATGGCCGCGCAGGAGGCTCTTGACTTTATTAACGCACGATGGAGGAGCGTGGCTAAATACCCCCGTTACCCCAACTCTCCAGAGACGGAAGCCCAGAGAATTTATATCCTTAACTGGCAACTGGAAGATTGATATTCCACCTCGAAGCTGTGAGTCGATTCACATCCAACGTCCAGGTGTCACAATGGTGTTTTTCGGAATCACAATAATACCGTCGCGAATAAAAAATCCGTTGCCATCCATAGATTCGGGCTTGCCCTGTGGAGTGATCACACAGCCATCTCCGATGCGGGCGTTTTTGTCTATGATCGCTCTTTCAATCACACAGTTTTTGCCGATGCCGAGAGGAGGAGCACCCGGCTCAGAGGGTTCTTCGCCCTCAAAGTAATCGGCCCCCATAACAATGGTGTTACGGAGGGTGGTGCCCGCCCCGATAACGCTGCGAATTCCAATCAGACAGCGCTCGATCGTTGCGTCAGAAATCTGACATCCATCAGATATAATCGAGCGCTGGATATTTGCAGCCTGAAGTCGCGTGGCGGGCAGAAAGCGGCTCTGCGTATACACCGGAGCGCTACTGACAAAGAAACTGAAGTCTGGCTTGGGGTCAGCAAGGTTGAGATTCGCTTCGAAAAACGCCCCGATGGTTCCAATGTCCTCCCAATAACCTTGAAAAATATGCGCTTGAACCCTTCGCTTTTCGATTGCAGCTGGAATGATGTGTTTGCCAAAGTCCACAAAATCATTGTCGAGGCATTCTTTAAGGACCTCGGGTTTAAAAACGTAGATACCCATGGAGGCCTGGTAAAGATCTGAGGAAGGATTTAGCCCAAGCGATTCCAAAGTAGACTTTGGAATGCGCAACTCATCCAGCAGTGCCTCCTGGTTGGGCTTCTCAACAAACCGCACAATGCGTCGCGTTTCATCCGTTTGCATGATACCAAACGACGGGGCAAACTGGCGGAGAACAGGAATAGTGGCGATCGTCAAATCAGCCCCCGACTCAATGTGGGTGGCCAGCATTTCACGGAAATCCATGCGGTAAAGTTGGTCGCCGCTGAGGATAAGAATAAACTTGTCGTTCTGATTGACGATCTGCTTGATGTTTCTCCGCACGGCATCTGCCGTTCCCTCATACCAATGGCTGCCTTCGGGAGTTTGCTGTGCTGCCAGAATCTCGACAAAACCGCTCGAAAAACTGTCAAATTTGTATGCAGCCTGAATGTGTCGGTGCAACGAGACGCTGTTGAATTGAGTCAAAACGTAGATGCGACGAAGACCGGAGTTAAGACAATTGCTGATCGGAACATCAACGAGGCGATACTTCCCTCCAAGCGGCACTGCGGGCTTTGATCGATCCTTGGTGAGCGGAAAGAGACGTGTACCCGCACCTCCACCCATGATAACGGCGACAGTTTGTTTGTTGAGTGAGTCGGGGGAGATCATACAATTTTTATGTTTTTAGGCTAAGCTGCGCTGTGATTTTTCGACAAGACATTCAAAAAAATCTTTCTGATATCATCTGAAGTAACATCTACGACAGGGGTGACAAAGCAAGATGAGTTCATGTTAACCAACCATTGCCGCGATCTCCTCCATTAAGAGTCGGCTCATTAAGATACCGCGTTGAAAATTTTCTACAGGAAAAGTTTCATTTGGAGAATGTGCCCGACAATCTGGCAACGCAAGTCCGAGAAGAAGGGTATCCACACCCAAAATTTCTTTGAAGCTTTGAACAACAGGAATCGAACCGCCTTCACGAATCAAAGCGGGAGGACGCTCCCAGGCACGCTCAAGAGCGCGACAGGCTGCCCGTCCAAAACCAGATTGAGGGTCCGTGAGATAAGCCGGAGCAGAGTGTCCGGGTTCGATGACAACCCGCACTGCGAGAGGTGCGTTGTCTCTGAAAAATGTCTCCGCCGCACGGAGAATCTTCTCAGGACACTGGCCTGGCACTAGCCGAAAAGTTAATTTTACAAAGGCTTCTGAAGGAATAACCGTCTTTGTTCCGGCACCTTGGTAGCCGCCGCCGATGCCATTGACTTCCGCAGTTGGACGCCCAGCGATTCGTTCCAGAGCGGAGTAGCCTTTTTCACCATGAAGCGAAGGCGCGCCGGTCATTTTGAGGTAGTCATCATCTGTAATGGGTAGTCGAGCCCAGCTCTCGCGCTCCCAGTCAGCTAAAGGAATAACGTCGTCATAAAAACCGGGAATGCGCACGCGCTCGCAGTCATCGTGCAACGCCGCGACGAGTCGCCCCGCCACGGTGGCAGGGTTCAGAATCGCCCCGCCGAACATACCGGAATGAAGATCCATGGCAGGTCCGTGGATCTTTACTTCGAGGGCAGCAATCCCCCTCAGCCCATAAGTGAACGTCGGCACCCTCGGCGCAACCATCCCCGTATCCGAAACGGCTACCACATCACAAGCAAGCTCTTTTTTGTATTCTCTCAGGAACGGAACAAGATTCGCGCTGCCAATTTCCTCTTCGCCTTCGATGAGGAAAAAGACATTCAAAGGCAATTCGCCGTGCTCAGTCAGGTCATCAATCACGCCACGGATATGCGCCATTATTTGCCCCTTATTATCGGTGGCGCCGCGGGCAATAATAAACCCGTCGCGAACAATGGGTTCAAAAGGATCATTATCCCACAACTCGATCGGATCCACAGGCTGCACGTCATAATGGCCGTAAATCATTAAAGTCGGTCGCCCAGGCTTAATCGGCGCCCGCGAGACGATGATGGGATGCCCCGGTGTGGGATGAACCTTTGTCTCTAGCCCGCCCTGACGCAGGTATGTGGCGAGCCATTCGGCACACGCGGCTACTTCCGTTTTGCGTGCCGGATCTGTTGAAATGCTGGGATGTCGTATGAAATCCAGCAGATCGGGGAGTGCACTGGGGGCCACAGGGGGTTCAGTTTTCAGCGTTCTCATCGCCATCACGATAGTCGTTGTTAGCCTGCTGCCAAAGGATTTTCACTGATTTGTCAGTCGTGATTAGGATGAAGACTCAGCCTCCGGGCAAGCAGACCGTATTTGGGAGAAAAAAGATAGGCCAGTAAAAATTCTAATCCCAATAAAAGAACGATGACTGCGCCGGTTCTTACATCTATAAGATTTGAGATAACCACAGCCGCTGCAGACGTGCCGGCTCCTAGGAGGGCTCCGCCCCACATCAACAGTCGTGAAGAATTTGCGAACTGATACACCGTTGCGGCCGGCGCAACCAGAAGACCTAGCGAAAGAATGCAGCCCACCGCCTGGAGAGAGGTCACCAGAGCGAGAATCGTCAGCCCCATCAATAGGTAACTCATCGTCCGCACAGGCACCCCTTGCGAAGCCGCAACAGAGGGCTCGAAAATCGTAAGCAGCATCGGACGCTGGCAAAGTGTGAGAACGCTCAACACAATCAAGCTGATCCAAAAGGCCGCCACAAGGTCACCATCCGCAAGACCAAGGATATTTCCAAACAGCCAATCATCCAGATCCACTCGCTCTGGAATTTGGTCAAGCAGAACCACTCCGGCCGAGAAGGCTGCGGTGTAAAGTATGGCCAAGGCTGTGTTACCATCCACGCGAGAGGTGCGCGAAACGAGCACGGCACCCAAGCCGACAATCAGCGCCGCCACCAGAGCTCCCACAAATGCGCTGAGGGAGGTGAACCCGGCCAAAAGAATGCCAACTGCGATGCCGGGAAGCAGGGCATGGGAGAGTGATCCGACCATCAGTGCGGTTTTTTTCAAGACCACATAACCACTCAAATAGCCGTTAGCGCATCCGATAATAATCGCCGCAAGGAGCGCACGCTGGTTAAATTCGTACTGCAAAAATTCAAACATGACGAACCTCCTGCCGAGTCTCTATCTGTCGTTCCATTTTCTGGATAACTTCCGTGACCAATCCCTCAGCAATAAGCCTCCGATCGAGAAGAACTGCGCGGTTAAAAATATCCGGTGCGTTCGACAAATCATGATGCGACGCCAGCACAAGATGCCCTGTTGCTGATAGATCACGAACTATCTGCATCAAAGTTTCCTGCGACGGCTGGTCGAGACCGGCAAAGGGTTCGTCCAGGAGAAAAATGTGAGCCTTTTGCGCAAGAGCCCGGGCGATAAAAGCACGCTGCTGCTGGCCGCCTGACAACTCGGAAATTTGCCGATGTTCTATTGGGCCGAGATCCATTTCCTCGATTGCCTGATCCACCGCAAGTGTGTCCTGCTTGCGAAATCGCCCAAACCAGCCCACATGCGGGTAGCGCCCCATCTCCACTAATCCGCGCACGGTGATTGGAAAATTCCAATCCACATCCTCTCTCTGAGGCAGGTAACCGATTTCATGCCGGATTTTGGCCAATGGCATGCCGCACCACTCCACCCTGCCCGTCGCCGGCAACACCAATCCGGCGATTGCTTTGAGAAGCGTGCTTTTTCCCGTGCCGTTACGACCAAGAATAGCAACCGCCTCGCCGCAGGCCGCAGTGAGATTAATGTTTTCAATCGCGCAAACCTTACCGTAGTGGACGTGCAGATTTGTCACCTTCAGAATATGTTTTTCGAAGTGGGATTGATTACCGGAATTGGCGGTTATCGCTGTCATCGTTCCACCTCTGATCCGGAAAAGAAAATCAGGTTTTTTATCAAGCTCCCCCGCCCCCACGAGGTCAGAGACTGGGTTGGTAGCCCGTCCGGCTCGATCCGCAACTCAACGGCGGTTTCTGGGGTCTCCTCTGACCAACGCGCTTTGATAACGAGGAGTATCGCTTGATCGCTCGATTGAACAATCTCAAATTCGGTTTCCCAGACGAGATCTGCTTGTGTTCGATCATCTGGCAACGACCAGAGCACTCTGCCATCCGCAGCCTCAAGCGTCGCCTCTGTCGGCGCATGAGCGAAGCGAATGCGTGAGAGAATTTTCACCGGCTCAGACGAAGGATTCTGTTGCCTATCCGCCCGTAAACTCGGGGTGGAAATCTCCTGAACTGGTCTGTATGCGCGATGTCGAAGGGATCGCGAGAATGGCACCCAAGCCACTCCGAATAGAGCGACAACAAATAGGAACTCAGAAAGCGGGTGGGATTTCAAATGAGAGCACAGTAAAGAGACGCAGCCTGCACTGTCAACGGAGGGCTTCGGCAATTGTGCTCACATTGTGGCGGATCATTCCTTCGAAGGTGACACTACTGCCTGGTCCAGTGCCGTCAGCAATGAGGGGACGTCCGAGCTTAGCTCCAGATTCTTCTGAGATGGAGGCCAGTACTTTTGGGTTGCCGATGTGCTCCGGAAACACGGCCCGCACTCGGTTTTTTTTCAATGTTTGGATTGTTTCTCTCAAATAGGAGGGGGTCGGCTCACTCTCACGTGCAAGACCCTGCACAGGCAATGCGCGGAAACCGAATTCTCGACAGAAATAGGTAAAGGCCGCATGGGAGGTTGCCAAAATTCGTGCGTCTCGTGGGATAGGGCGTAGTTCCTGTTCCGCCCAGGCTTTGAGCGCTTCCAGTCGCTTCCCATAAGCAGCAGCATTGGCCCTGTAAAAAGCCGAATTGCCCGGATCAACACGAGTAAACTCGTCGGCCAGGTAACGCGCCGCTCGTCGCATGTTGTCAATAGAATGCCACCAGTGGGGGTCAATGCCTCCCGCAGAATGAGCCGGGCAGCAGATGAATAATTCCCCCACCTCCACGCGCAGACTCGGCAAGCGTTTGCCCACCTCAAAAATCTCCTGCCCAGGCGGCAGTGTTTGTGCCAGTCGCGGCAAAAAGATTTCAAGTCCTTTGCCACTGGCCAGAATCAGCCGGGCGTCACTGACTTTTGCCATATCCCCCGGTGAGGGATCGAAAGAATGTGGATCTCCACCGGGTTTGAGTAGGCTGACCACCTCAACAGACTCACCCCCGACGTTCTGCGCAAGATCGCTAAGCAACGGATGCAGAGTGGCCACTTTGAGCCTGGCCTGCGCAGCTCCTGTGGCCAGAGCCATGATGGCCATCATACAGCTGAAGAGTCGAGGATTAATCATGCCCAAAAAGTAACCGGCAGGTGCGGATAGAATTTTTTTCATTGATTAGAGCTCACAAATAGCATTCGTTTCGATTCTAAGGTCGTGCGTTACCGGACCTCCGGACCGCCCCAGTTAAATCCGACCTGGAGCCAGACGGAATATTCATCCTCTCCACCCCCGATCTGATCCCAATCAAATTGCACGCGGGTGAAGAGTGTGCGTTGGGCATTGAGCGCAACGGTAAAGGCGGGTGAGACTCGAAAACGTTCACTCAAGCCCATCTCAGACAGAGCTGAAATCCATTCTAGCCGAACCCCAGCTTCAAGACGGTCGTTAAAACCATAAACCAGCGAGGTGGAGAGCCCATAATCGTCAAGAGTCTTTCGCGCGATCCTGTCTTCGTGATCATGCTTCGAATGATCGTGTTTCATGTCGCTGTGATCATGCCCGTGGGCATAGTGTTCGTGAGCATGTTCGTGGCTCTCCTCGGCCTCGGCACCTATCCTTCGGTAGATACCCTCGGTCCGCCAGCGCAGATAAGTTCCGCCCGGGGTGTATCCATTCTGTCGCCAGAGTAATTCATAGCCGACCCCGAGGAGTGTCGTGGAGCGCCCGAAAGCGTTATCCCCATGAGCCGCCGAAAGGGTAATGCGGTTCTGATAGAAGTCGTTGTAATCGAGTTGAGCAACGAAATGCCCACCGTAGAGCATGTCCTCAAAAGCGGCGCCGTCAGCTTCGAAAAGCGGTTCGTTCCTGCCATGTTCGTGGTGGTGGTGGTGCTTGTGTGTGTATGCCTCCCCAACGGAGAAAGAGAAAGCGGAGCGAAAAGAGGTAGGCAATTGCCATGTCAGTTCGCCACCATCAGTTGCAAGATGGCCTTCTACCAACTGACGGGCGTTTGGCAGGTTTTGGTTGACAAAATCCCAGCCGTGATTGTGGGAGGCATTTTGAAATCCAAAACGGTTATAGAACCGCCCGCCGCGCAACTCGAAATCGCCCGGCAGTTTTCTGAGTTTAACAAAGGCCTCTTCGAAACTGCCGTCGAAATTGTAATCGGCATCTGTGTAGGAGCTGTAAACAACGAACCCCTGCAGATGCTCTCCCATTCGCAGGGAAGCGCCTACCTCAAGAGACTGTACTGTAAAATCCGCTTGCGGATCGTGGTGCCCTCCTGCCAAGCTCTCAATTTCATCCGCAGTTGACGCCCCGACAACTCCAGCAGCATGCAAATGGGGAAACAGCACACCGCCGAGCGAAACCCCTTCACCGGTGTACAGATCAATCTTCTGTGTTTTGCCGGACGTGCTGTGAATATGGTCGTTTTCATGGGCATACATTGGCGCTATGCATAACCCGCCGAGGATAAAAACCAAAAAATGCAGGGCATGATTGGTTGAAAACAATCGTGAAAAGCACAAAAGCGTGTCGATTTTTTTTTTTTTGCATACAATTTGCAAATAACAGGCTTCAGCGACAGATGCAAACAGTTTTCATAAAGCGCTTTGCTTGTCGTTCCCGCGATGCATCTCCTTTTTCAGCCGAAGCTGGCCGCAGGCCGCCTCGATGTCATGCCCCTTCTCGAGCCGTAAGGTTGCGGGAATGCCGCGGGTTTTGAGGATGTTGAGAAAGGTCTTCAGGACCGGCACTGCAGGTCGCCGCCATGGCAGACCCTCGACAGTATTGTACGGGATGAGATTCACTTTCGCCTGAAGCGGTCCGGCAAGTCGTGCAAGAAGTTCGGCCTGCTCAATGCTGTCATTGAGGCCTTCGATGAGGATGAACTCGAAAGTGATTGCCTGTTTTCTTCTCGCCCGAAACTCGTGGCAAGCGTCCATGAGTTCCGAAATCGGGTAACGCCTGTTCACCGGCATAATTCGCTCGCGAACTTCGTCAGTGGCACCATGCAGTGAGACAGCGAGGCGAATTTGGAGAGGCTCGGCGGCTAGTTCTCGAATACGCGGCGCCAAGCCGCTGGTCGAGATTGTCATGTGTCGCGCCCCTATGCCGAGCCCCCATGGCTCGTTGAGGATGCGCGTTGCACGCAAAAGGTTGTCGTAGTTCGCGAGCGGCTCGCCCATGCCCATAAACACAATGTTATCCACACGTCGCCCCGCGAGGCGTCGGGCGATCTCAACTTGGCCGACGATCTCCCCAGCGTCGAGATTGCGAGTAAAACCCATCAGCCCGGAAGCGCAGAAGCGGCATCCGTAGGCGCAGCCGACCTGCGTGGAAACGCAGAGGGTCAACCGATCTGACGGCGCACCGTAAAGCGCTGGGGAAGCCGGGATAAGAACTGTTTCGACAAGCCGGTCGTCGCGCAATCGAAGCAGTAATTTTTTCGTGCCATCAAGCGAACCGCACTCGATTTCCACAGATGGAGAGGTCCAATCAAAATCTGAGGCCAGTTTTTTTCGAAGAGATGCCGGAAGGTTAGTGCACACATGCGGAGTTTCAGCCTTCTTTTTGTGAACCCAGTCAAGTATTTGACTTGCCCGATAGCTCGACTCACCAGCCGCATTGAGCCACGCGGCGAGCTGCAGATCTGTCTGCGCCCGAATAAACGGACGTGGACCGGCTGAAACGTTTGCGGATTCTGGTGCTGAACGCATGATCCCGATCTAGCGCCCAACGCCCACCATTGAAACAGCCGCCTTCAAACAGAGAGCGAAAATTGCGGCGAGGATGAGAAATTCTATCATTGCACGAATCCTGGCATTGCGCCGTTGTGTGCGGGTGCGTCGAACATCCCGTTTGCGAGAGAATTCTTCTTTGATAAGTCCCTGACGGATGTCGCGGAGGGAAGTCCCCGTCAAATGGGCTGCCTCTATGAAGCCGTTACTCTCTGCCCGCCTTCTTTGAAGAGACTCAATTTGTTGCCGCAGAAGCATAGGTGCAACATCGATTTCACGCTCAAATCTGGCAATCTCGGCTGCCAATTCGGCCTCCTCCCGTTCCAGCGTTTTACGCATGGAATTTACCCATTTTTTTGTTGCCGACTTAGCTTGAAACATAGCGATCTGAGATTTTTCGTTTAAGGCTATCGGATCAGCCAGCCTAAGGGACTGGGGGGGATGAAGGCGAGAGCGGAACGGGTAACCGCAAGAGAATTGCTGCGAGCAGTCCGGCAATCAGGAGAGCTGAAAGCAACAACGGAAGGGTGAACGCCAAACCTTTCTTTAAAATATTCAGAAAGCCACCGTCGGAGATCGGACCATCCTCATCTGCCACAGGCAGCGAGGCAGGTTCCCCCACGAGGGCAGTCAGACGTGCACGAACCCGTTCAAAATCGCTCCGGGCGGTCTCAACTTCGGCAAGCGCCTGCGAAAGCATCGTCCTGATGTTTGAAGGCTCCCACGATTTTGGATCAATGGCGTCTACACGAACGAGATGGGCGGCAAGGATCTCACGACTTTGCCGGAGAGTCTCTATCCGCTGCTCATTTTCGAACACCTCGCGCTCAATTTGGACGATCGAGCGCCCCAGCAAATCCCTCAGCGCAGCCCTGTTTTGATCTAGCTCGTCCTGGCGACGGCTGATCTCTTCGAGTTCACGTTTCTGACGTTCGATGAACTCCTGTTGTTGCCGCAGCAGCAAGAGTTTTTCTTGTGCCCGCTGCACGCGCAAATCAATCTCCTCACCCGTGCCCGTAAGCTCCCCGGCGTGTTCTTCAAGATTTGTAGGATATAACTCAACCTGATCCGACAGTGGTTCAGCAGTGCGATGTTCCGGTTTGGAAATCATGGTTTATTTATTAAGTTGACATTAAAGCGAGCAATTTGAAAGCCGGTATTTCGCTTTGATAGCAGATCGTGCGCTGGTTTTTTACCCTTTCAAAGGTAAACATGGCAGGAGTGTTAAAATATCACTCCCTCTGACTCTCTGGAGGATCATGCCCATGGCCTTTTTCTGTTGCGACGCGGCTGAAGAAAACAAGCTGAAGATAAAAGAGCGTAACTTTTGGTTTTCTCGACCAAAATAAAACCTTCTTTTAGGCTTGCAAACTTATAAAAATCAATTCGTTGGACAACAACCTTTTTGCGCGGTTTTTCAGCCCCTTGTGCTGGCAGTTTCTCCAGCCTCATCACCGAAAGGTGTCGCAAGCGAATCATGTTGGTTTTTCCGGGTTGGGGTGACAAATCGCACGGTTGAGGCTGACTTTCTGGTGAACGCCCCTGCCTCTATCAAGGGCTGCGTGTTCGCGGTGGAGCAACCAAGCCTCTGCCAATTTTCGGTGCCCCTGGAGTGGGCCAAATGCCCCCTTTCTCTTCTTCATGGATGATAATTATGTTGTCAACTACGACGAGAGATCAGTGGATGAATTATATTCGACAAGGGAGGGTTCGTGAGCGGCGGAGGTTTCATCTCGCTCGCGCTTTGTGGTGGAAAGGCGAAAACATTTGAACACGCGGGGGCAAGATTACGCTCTCTAAGATGTGAGTTTCACCAGCCGAGGCGGTTCCCGACAGACAACTTACGCGACCTCTGCACTTCACGATTTACTTGGTTCCGATTTCGAGACATCTTATGGCCCAATCCTAAGAGTGAAGTGTAAACTTTCCTCAAGGTTTGTGTTTAAAAAGCCGGTAAGACCTTCTTATGGTTTTCTGAAGGGGTCATTCATTCGGGGGCAGGGTGATATGGGCCACTTGTAAAGGTTTTTTAAAACCGAAAAATTCACCCACCATTAACGGTATGATTTTTTTGATGCGGACTCTGATTAGATTACCGCAAGGCAAGACGAGGCTTTGATCAGAAGCCGATGGTTAATGGCAATCTGAATATGTTTTGCAATTTACTGCGAACAAATGGTTATTTTCGTGATAAAGCTCAGACTAACCCCTTCCTGTCGCCTTCCTATTTTCGTTCCTTTTCTTCCAGAACCACACGCATTGTGCAATCGACGGAGTGGTTGGCTCTGCAGATCTGGACTTCAGCTTGTATGAAGTTGCCCTGTCTAGATCGCTGCTTTCCCCTGTGGGAAGCACGCTTGCTATGGGGTGCAACCGCCGAGCCGCGTCTAAACCTAGGGGCCACCGATTTCTGCGCAGGTATTTGAATTTACCGCTATGGCAGCTCAAGTTCTGTCGACAAATTTTGCGAGCACACAAATGAGACCGGGCGAGCCCTAGCAGACCGTTAAAAAAAGGGGTGATTTTGGGCTCACTGGGAAAAAGTATCCTCCGAAAGTTGGTTGCGAAAACATAGAAAAACCACTCCTCGCAGAGTTGGTTTAGGCGAGGTAGCGAGATTCTGTCGGACTGGGCACAAAATATAAACAAAAGCAGAGCCGCCCATCCTCGGCTGGCCCATTGTTTGGGCGTTCCCAGGCCGCAGATTTTGCGCAGAAGCAGGCTCAAATTGAAACAAGCCGCCTCAAATCGATAGCGTTTGGTCAGATTTTCCAGTCCTTGTTGCTGATGCTTCTTGCCGGCCTCTTCTTGTCGAACCGCCTTACCGCCTCCCCGTCCTCCGGATCCATCCCCGCCTCGAGCGCCAACCCTTTGACATACTTCCAATAGG
>CALDSX010000056.1 GCA_937924445.1 uncultured Chthoniobacterales bacterium | reverse complement strand
TGCTCTTTCAAATACCAATCGCGCCGCTTTTGCCAAGATCCCCGACTGCCGAGGCCCATACCGGTCAGGATCCATGCGGAGCCTAGGTGATTTGATGGCACGACACTCCCTCTTTTTTTACTTCAATCGCCGTTTTCGGGTAAAACGCACCAGAGTAGGGATGATGCTGCCAACGAACGGCTTGGTCCTAAATGAGTTGAACGCCTTCGAGAGGACACCGGCTTCTTCTCGACTAAAGAATCATCGAGAAATAGGCCCATCGCATTAATACGAAAGAAAAACTATCTATGCCAAAAGCTGCAAATTTCCGCTCTGTCTTCTGGTTGAGGGGTGGGGTTTTATAGATTTGGATATAAATGTATCCGACATCCCTGAAGCGATTTTTTCTGTGCAAGCCTCTGAAAATTACTTAGTCATCAAAAGATTCAGCAGAGCGCCCAAAATGTTGGTTTGGTCACCGAGATTATCAGTTTTTAAAATAATCAAGAATCTTCTCGCGAGGTATTACTCCCACTCGGTCTGCCCATGCTTGCCATAAGTCTCGCAATTTGCCTGTATCACTTTCGAATTTGCCGATGAGATTATTCGTTTCGCCCGGATCATTTGTGACGTTGTAAAGTTCCCATGTGCCGGTCCGAGGTCCATCAACCTTTGGCGCCCCATCTTTTTCTGATAAGTCAGAGTATCGGCGAACAAGTTTTAAGTCTCCCAAACGGACGGCCTCGTTGCCCATGCGCTCCCAGAACAAAGGCCGATTTGATGGGAGAGATGAGAGGCCTTGGATGGCCGACAGAAGGTCAATCCCCTCGCAGGGCAGCAAGGCATGTTCATTAAAATGGCTCGGATATTTAAGGCCACACGCGGACAAGATAGTCGGCATGATGTCAATAAAGTGAGCATATCCATAAATAATTTTACCTGCCTGCTGGCTGCCAATTCCTTTGGGCCAATGCACGACCAAGGGTGTCGTAATTCCGCCTTCGTAAGCCGAGGTTTTCACGCTACGAAACGGAGCATTGTTTAGGGCCCCCCAAAGAGGCCCTCGAACCGTGTCTGCACCGTTGTCGCTTGCAAAAAGAAAAAGGGTGTTTTCCAATTCACCGCGGCTTTCGAGAAATTCAACGAGCCGCCCGATATTTCGATCAACACACTCGATCATGCCGGCGTAATCTAAATTTGACCTGTCACGCCATTCACGGTTGGATTCAATACCCTCCGAAGTTACTCCGTTCTCAAGGGGGGGCAGAATAGCGGATTCCGAAATGAGTTTCATCTTTTTCATCCGTTCCAAGCGGGCGTGTCTTAAGCTCTCCGGGTGGTGAGTGTAGATTTCTTTGTATTTTGCGGCATCCTTCTCGTGAGCCTGAAGCGGCCAATGCGGCGCTGTGTAACTGAGATAGAGAAACCAAGGGCTATCGGACTTACCATCCTTGATGAATCGAATGGCATAATCTGTGAAGGTATCCGTTGAATAAAAATCATCGGGAAGAGACTCGAGAAGCTTCCCGTCCAAAATATGGGGAGCGATTGGGCCGCTTTCCTTCCATGCATGGCGTCCTGTGAAATGCTCATGAGCACCGGGAATCAAACAAAATGTGCGCTCAAAGCCTCTTGCTGAGGGCCAGTTATCAGGTGTGTCTCCGAGATGCCATTTGCCGCTCATGAAGGTCTGGTAGCCCCCTGTTCTGAGAATCTCTGCGATTGTGCAAACTCCGGAGTTCGGTTTTTTAAAACCGAGATATGCTGGGGAGCCAACAGTTTTCCAGAATGTGTCGGTGGGTCCCTTTGCGTTCATATCGCCCAGCCCTGCCTGATGCGGGTAAAGGCCAGTCAAAAGGGCGGCGCGTGAGGGCGTGCACTGAGAACAGTTGTAGAATCGTTCGAAACGAACGCCATTAGTTGCGAGCCTATCCAGAACCGGTGTCTGAATCTCTGAACCGTAGCATCCGAGGTCGGAATATCCCATATCGTCCACAAGCACGAGAACGATGTTGGGACGTTTCCTTTCATCCGATTCAGATTCTTTAGCAAAACAATTGGGACTAGAAACTACTGTGGCTGTTAAGGCAACGCTTGCAAGCCCAAAGGCCATTCTTAGGACATTCGCGTAGGTATGCGCTTTCATACATTGATGGTGGGGTCAAAAGTGGAATGGTAAAGTAGATGTCGCGAGAAATAAATGAGTTAGAGGTTAGTGTGTTTAAAATAAGCGTGTGTTGTTTTTGGCCAGTAAAGTGATTGTTTTGAATTGGTGGTCAGTCAGATGCCGGCTCGTTAAAAAGACTTAAATTCAGAAGAACCAAGGGCCGAACTTTAGCGCCCATTCAGTGTACCGATAAGTTTTTGGCTTGTCAGAATTCAAGCAACTCATTTCTTATCATAGACAAAGCGGTCAATAGGTCTGCCTGTGTCATAAAGAAGGGTCGCCGGAAAAAAATCAGGATCAAAGGGCCGTGGGCGGGTCGGTCCACCCCAGCTGGACAGATTTTCAAAATTGCACCATGAACGTCGTTGCCAATGTGGGGAACGTAATACATCTCTTGTGAGGCCCATCCAATCCAGCAGCCGCTCCATCAAGCGATCTCGAGAATTGCCACCCTGTTCAATTTGGTTATGCATTTCTAACGGATCGGTCTGCAAATCATACAGCTCATCACTGTCAAGGAGATTTAGAGCCAACTTATGTCGTCCGTCAAAGATAGCACGAATAGGATTGAAGGCACCGAAACCGTCGTGATCAACTTCGAACCGATTAAATTCTATGAATATCGAGTCGTTGGTTTGATGGGCGGGATTTGCAAGTTGTTTCAGAAGCGATTGCCCTTGAAGGAGCGGTGGCACGTCCAAACCAAAAAATTCCAACCACGTGGGAATGAGATCAATGTGAGACACTGGCCCGCAGGTAGTGACGTCAGAAGGAGCGTAACCAGGAAGCGACATGATCAGCGGAATTCGGGTGATTTCTTCATAAACCGCCGGTCCCTTGCCAAGAAGACGGTGGCTGGCCAGCATATCGCCATGGTCAGAGGTATAGGTAACAAAGGCCGACGGCACAAATCTCCTTATTGCATCTAGAACTCGCCCAACCTGGGCGTCGGAGTAGCTGTTACAGCCAAAAAACCTTGGGTGACGAAGGATTTGAGAGTTTATCTGTAATCCTTGTTCCCCTTTTTGAAGGGCAGGCTCAACGTAATTTGCCCACTCTTGCTGACTCCGAGGCTTATGAGATAAAGAATCCCCATAGTTTGGAACAGGAAAATCGAATGTTTCGAATGCACTGACAAAAGGCTCCGGGCAGATATAGGGATGATGCGGCTCGTCGATAGAAACGACTAGAAAGAAATCCTCATTTTTATGAGTTTGAATAAATTGAATGGCGCGGTCGGCAATTCTGTGAGCAAATGTAAAATCTGAAGTAATTCCAAATCGGGAGACCTCTGCCGGGTTAAGCACTCGACGCGACAAATCTCGCTCCTCCTCCGTGAGCGATTCTAGATAATTGCGGCCGTCGAACCAATATTCTGGATCCCATCCGTCCGGGCAGCGGCCATCCCCAAAATAGTCTGTGCCATCCAGATGCCACTTGCCGACATATCCCGTCCGGATTCCCGCTTTCTTAAAGCGTTGTCCCAGAGTCGGCAGATCTAGGTGCGGGGCCATGTCATTACCAAGCACCCCATTACTGTGAGGATAAAGCCCGGTAAAAATGGCAGATCGCGCAGGACCACATACCGGGGAACAGGTGTAGGCTCGATCGAAACGCACACCTTCGCTGGCAAGCCGGTCAATGTTTGGAGTGCCTAACCCGGAAACATGCGAATTGTAACAACCCACGACGTTGGCCCCTTGCGTATCTATTAAAAAAAAGATCGCCTGCTTTTTTAATGATCTGGTGGTTAAGTAAACCTCACGCATTACGTCGGACAGAATTTTATTTTGGCTAAGTCACTTAAGAAACGTTTTTTTGAATGTCAAAGCAATTATACGCCAAATGGTCATACTTCAAATGGGCGAACGTCGAGATACATCTGCTCTCGAGTCAATAGCGCAGGGTGGGGGAGAAAGGTTTTTTCATAGCTGTTGAACAAAAATTTACTGCATAAGCCTTACGAAGATGAAGGTTCACTAAAGTCAATTGGACGGTTGGGGTCAATTGACGCGCTGAAAATGCGTTCAGTTGCGGGACCGACGGATGCATAAGGACGGTTTTAGAGCAGAGCGTTTCTCATTGATTGTGTACACTGATCGGAACCAAAGTTCTTAAATCCATTTGATTTTGACCTCTTGCCGAAATGCCGTGGACATGACAGATTTAGGTGTGAGTTCTAAAAGTCCACAGATCACCATTAGCAAGGCACGTCAGCTTGCAGTTTTTTTAGCCAACCAGCCAGGCACACTCAAAAACGTTTGCGATGCTCTCGGACGGGTTGGAATAAATATTCTCGCACTTTCAATTTCTGACACCGTGGATCACGCTGTGGTTCGGCTAGTTGTTGACGACCCGGCACTTGCGTTGGAAGTCCTGGAGGATCACAATGCTATGGTTGTAGAAGCAGATGTGTTGATGATTGAAAGTGATAACCGTCCCGGAACCCTCGCCTCGATTGCTGATAAGCTGGCGCGTGCACGCGTCAATATCGAATATGCCTACCTGGCCACAAGCTCAAAATCCCGTCGCGGTCTCTGTATAATGCGCCCGGGAAATATCGAACGGGCGATGAAAGCTCTCGATAAAATTGTGGGAGACGTTTGATAAAAATAAAAAAGCTTGTTTGTCGCAACAAAATCAACAAGCAGGGAGAACGGTGAGGATGAGAAAGATTAGTTCAGGTTCGCCTGCTCCGCTAGGCGCGACGCTTCATTCCAACGGAGTGAATTTTGCGGTGTTTAGCCAACACGCAACCAAGGTCGAGTTGGTGCTCTTTGAACACTCTGGTTTGGAGACACGCATCCCCCTTCCGGAGCGGACAAATGATGTGTGGCACGGCTTCGTGGAAGGAATTCGTGGGGGCCAACATTATGGGTATCGGGTTCATGGCCCCTACAGACCAAACGAAGGACATCGCTTCAATCCCAGTAAATTTTTGCTCGACCCTTATGCGAGGGCTCACACCTCGCGTGCGGAGCCGTCCAACTCCGCGCTCGGGCATTTTCCGCCAAGTGCTCCAGAGCCTAACCCTCAAGATAGTTCGGACTCTGTCCCCCGAAGTGTGGTGGTGGGTGCAGCCTACGACTGGGCAGGGGACACGTTGCCCAAGATTCCGTTAGAAAAAACTGTTATCTATGAAACCCATGTCAAGGGCTTTACCTTAAGACATCTTGGAGTCCCTCCTCAAATTCGCGGGACGTTTGCCGGAATGTGTCATCCCGTAGCTATTGAACATTTACTCTCTCTTGGTGTGACTTCGGTTGAATTGCTTCCTGTTCAAGCGCATGTGAACGACAATCGCCTACGAGACATTGGCCTTTCGAACTATTGGGGATACAACACGATCGGCTTTTTTGCTCCCGAACCTTCCTACAGCTCAGATCCCTCGCCGGAGGGTCAAATTCGTGAGTTTAAGAACATGGTGCGCTCTCTCCACGCGGCCGGGCTGGAGGTGATTCTCGATGTGGTTTACAATCATACCGGGGAAGGTAATCACCTCGGCCCGACATTATCCTTCCGTGGTTTTGACAATGCTGCCTACTACCGGCTCAACCCAGCTGACCTTTCGCATTACGAGGACGTAACAGGAACCGGAAACACTCTTGATGTCCGGCATCCCCGCGTGCTTCAGCTTATTTGCGACAGCCTCAGATATTGGGCCACCGAGATGCACGTAGACGGATTCCGCTTCGATCTTGCGACTGCACTCGGTCGTGACGAAAATGGGTTTGCCCAAGGGGCGGCATTTTTCGACATCATACTTCAGGATCCTGTTCTCTCCGGTCTTAAACTGATCGCTGAGCCCTGGGATCTGGGGGCTTTCGGTTATCAAGTCGGAGGGTTTCCTCATCCATGGTGCGAATGGAATGGAAAATACCGCGACAACATCAGGAGCTTTTGGCGTGGGGATCCCGATTTGGTGGACAATCTGGCGTCTCGTGTGGCCGGCAGTTCCGACATCTACAGTGCCTCCCGGCGTGGCCCCACGGCGAGTGTAAATTTTATTACCTCCCATGATGGCTTTACCCTTACGGATTTGGTCTCTTACAACACAAAGCATAACCTCTCCAACGGTGAAGAAAACCGTGATGGGGATTCCAATAACCACTCCTGGAACTGCGGTGTGGAAGGGCCCACATCAAATCCAAAAATTCTCGCACTGCGCCGCAAACAAAGGCGTAACTTTATCGCCACCCTTATGTTGTCACAAGGCGTGCCAATGCTTTTAGAAGGCGATGAGTTCGGACGAACCAAAGCCGGTAACAATAATACCTATTGCCAGGACAATGAACTGAATTGGCTTAACTGGAGTCCTCTCGAAGAGGAAAAGTCCTTCAAACTTTTCGTTTCCCGAATGGTTAGATTCCGTCTATCCCATCCGGTTTTTCTTCGGCGTCGTTTTTTTTCAGGACGTCCACCTGGCTCAAATTCAGCCGCTGACATCGTCTGGTTTTCTCATACAGGTGTCGAGATGACAGTTGGCGACTGGCACGATCCCAAACGGCGCTCGATTGGCATGCTTCTGAACGGAGACTTTGCGCCTGAGCCAGATGACTCTTTTCTGATCCTTTTTTATTCTGGCGATACAGACACCGAATTTATTCTCCCAGGTGGAGAGGGTGTGCTCTGGCAAAAAATGCTCGATACCGCAAATGAGGAAAGTTTTATCGAGGATGAGCCGCCTATTCCGTGTGGGTTCCCTTCACGCATTTACTCGCGCTCTCTTCAAGTATTCCGCCTTTTGTGTGGTTCTTCCAATGCCGCTCAGATGTCGGTTTGCCCTCAGCCAAGTATGATCGAAGATGTACCAACGACCAATCTTAATTTAAATAAATCCGTTGCTCCGACCTTATGACAACGAACAGTTTTGCACATCCTGTAGCTTTCAAAGAGTGGTCTCTCATTTGTGACCTCCTTGGGTCGGGACAACAATCAATTATCTTACGAAAAGGTGGTATTGCCGAGGGGCGTGACGGGTTTCAATTTAAGGAACGTGAATTTTTCCTGTTTCCAACTTTTTTCCACGAACAAATTAGCCGTATCCGCGACGGATCGAATGTCTCCCTGTCGGTTGTTAAGCCACCTGAGGACAGTAAGGTCGCTATTAGCTTGTTTGCGCAGATCGAGTTCGCTTGTGAGATAACTAGTCTCGAGAACCTAACTCATCTTGCTCCTTTTCATTATTGGTCAGAACAGACCATTCTGGAACGGTTTGAATGGGGGCGCGGCCGCTCAATAAAATTCGCATTTGTTCGGATTTTTCTGCTATCTCCCACTTGGGAGCTTGACAACCGTCCAGAGTTTGCCGGCTGCAAATCGTGGATTGACCTCCCAATGGCACCGGAGAAGTTGATTTTCGAACCTGTCCTCACTGAGGAGCAGCACGCGCTTAGACGAGCCGAGATTCTTCGGGCACTCGCAGTGGGTAGTCCTCAAGAAGGCAGATTGCACGAGACCGAATGTGCGAACCTTGAAGATGCAAAAAAGTCTCTAACTCTCTAGCGAGTATTGAACAATACCTTGTTTCGTCAAGGCCCATAAACTATCGTTTTTATGAGGTGGGCGAAGGTCTCTGGATTGTGACTTCTCGGTGGAGTGCGGATAGGGATTCAGGTATCATAAGCGCTGTGACTTCGCCACGTTCAGATTAGAGAACACCCAATGATTAGGTTTGGCCCTGAATTTCTGTTGCAGTGGCATTTTCGTCACGTTCGCCCGCGGTGTGTCCCTGAAAAAGTGGAGACAGTGGGGCGTGAGATCAATTTCAGACATCCTGACCTCTGGGGAAAACGGATGACCTGATTGGGCGGTAAAAGACGCGGAGATCTGTGCCTGGATAGCAGACTTCCGTGGCATTGAGTTCGGTGCACATGACCTCAAGAGTGGCGTCATGGATGGGGTTGG
>CALDSX010000055.1 GCA_937924445.1 uncultured Chthoniobacterales bacterium | reverse complement strand
GCTGAGTCAACACAAATCGTCCAGAATTCATGCAGAAAAGGATGACGTTTTTTCAAATGCGTCACAGTGCTTTTCTGTTGCAACACCCACATATTGAACGCTTTGCGCCTATTCATTTTCTTCTTAACCGGACACCCGTGGGTTGCGACGAAAAGTTCGCATTCATGCAACGAGCAAATAGAATTGCTGGCATCGGCTTAAGCAGTATGATCAGACAAAAAAGGGGAAACCAACAGCGAACTGCGGCAGAGCTCTGTAGCAAGGCTGACGGCTATCTGAAATGTGAGCGGAAAATTGAGGATAGTTGGCCTTGTCGTTGGCGCGCAGGGATATAATGTGCTTATATGGCTGGTATTGGTATAAACCAAAGCATGGGGCTGACGCAGAGCACTATCCTAGCTCCGCAGCTTCAGCAAAGCTTGCACATTCTTCAGGCTCCTTTGCTTGAACTGCAAACTTTGGTGCGTCAGGAGATTGAGACAAACCCGGTGCTCGAGGAAGTGCCACCGGGAGAGGACTTTGAAAACAATGGGGACACCGGGCTGAGGATTGATGGGCCGAACGGGGAGAGTCCCAACTCATCTGATTTTGAGTGGGAAGATGGATCCAATTATGGACAGATGGAAACGGATCGTTTAGCTGAAGAGTTTCAACAGCTGACGCAGCTTGATGAGGACTGGCGTGCCGGAGAGCGGGCGATTGCCACCAGTGTTTCACGAGGGTCTGATGATGACGAACGGCGAAAATTTTTTTTCGATTCGATTCCGGTTGGGACGACATTGCAAGAATTTCTTTCGGACCAACTCCGGCTGGAGGAGGTGGACGATGAAAGGCGGAAAATCGCCGAGATGCTTATTGGGAATATAAATGATGCCGGCTATTTAACAGTTTCGATTGAAGAACTCTCCAAATCAACAGGTGTGTGTCCCGAAAGCATCGAGAAGGTGCTACGGTTGATTCAGGCTTTTGACCCCGCTGGTGTAGGGGCACGCGACTTGCGCGAGTCACTTCTTTTACAGCTCGAACGCGCAGGGCTCGCGGATTCGCTGGAGTCAAAAATTGTTGCTCGCCATCTCGATGATCTTGCGAGGCACCGCTATCCAAAAATCGCGCGGCGTCTTAAGGTAAAGGTCGATCAAGTGCAGAAGGCGGCTCAGGCTATTGCCCGTTTGGACCCGCGCCCAGGTAACCGGCACAGCCCCGACACTAGCCGTTACGTCCTGCCAGACGCAAGCATCGTGAAGGTCGGAGGAGAATTTCAAATCTTATTGAATTCGGAACATCTTCCCCATCTGCGAATCAGCCGAGCTTATAAAGAAATGATGGCTAATGATGCATCTGGGGCGAGCGATTATCTCAGAGAGAAAATAAGAGGTGGGAGGTTTCTAATCCGCAGTATCCAACAGCGCCAGCAAACTCTCGAAAACATTTGTCGGGTTCTTCTCGAGTTGCAGAGGGATTTCTTCGAACAAGGCCCGGCATTTCTCAAGCCTCTCACGATGAATGCTGTCGCTCAGAGGATTGGAGTGCATGAAACGACAGTCAGTCGGGCGATCAGTGGCAAGTTTCTTGCGACGCCGTTCGGAGTTTTTGAGATGCGATATTTCTTTACGTCCGGCTTCGAAGTCGGCGAGGGCCAGTCTCTGAGCAATACGAGCGTGAAGGAAACTGTAGCGGAATTAATAAAAAATGAAGATCCGCATGCCCCGCTCAGCGACAGTCAAATCGTTGAGAAATTGGAGGCTGCCGGGTTGCGGATTGCGCGGCGAACCGTTGCGAAATACCGGGATGAATTAGGTCTCCTCCCCAGCAACCTGCGCCGCCGCTACTGACGGGAGCGCATGCCGCGCCAGCAACCAAACAAACCATTGGACGTAACGCCAAGCTTTGGCATTTTGAATTGGAGATGCATCTATCCTGTAATTTTCTGAATTGGTCATGAAAAATCTGCTTAATTTTCTTCTTGTTGTCTTATTGCTCTCTGCCGGTGTGGGAGCGATCTACCGCTACACTTCCGCCCCAGCGGTATCCGTGGCTCAGGCGATTCCCCAAGTGGCCACGTTGTCAAATCACCCCCCGATTGATCCGTCGGAGACGGATTTGCTCGAGTCGTTGAACAAACAAACGACTCGTTTGATTTCCAGCGTGATCCCCTCTGTCGTTAGTATTACCGCGGCAAAAACCTTTGTCCCGCGTTCCCGTGACGAGGAATTTTTCTTTTGGCTTTTCCGTGGTGGCGATATGCTGCGCCAGACCTCGCTCGGCTCAGGGTTTATCGTTTCGCAAGAGGGCCACATTCTAACTAATAACCACGTCGTCAGTGGGGTGGACGAAGTGAAGGTTCAACTCAATGATGGGCGCACAGCGAATGCTCGGATTGTTGGAGCAGACCGTCGGTTGGATATTGCTGTTTTGAAAATAGACCTTCCAAACCTGAAACCGCTACCATTAGGAGATTCGGATGCTGTTGAAGTGGGTGAACGCGTTTTTGCTATCGGCAACCCTCTCGGGCTTGAGGAGACGGTCACAGACGGCATTGTCAGTGCCAAGGGTCGTCGAATCTCTGATGAGGCCGGGGTTGATTATCTGCAGACCAACGCGGTCATCAACCCAGGAAACTCGGGTGGGCCGCTTGTAAATATCCGCGGCGAGGTCATCGGAATAAACACGCAAATCATCGCAAACCAAGTAGGAAGCTGGCAAGGTTACGGTTTTGCCATTCCGGCAAATTCCGCTCATTCTGCGATGATAGAACTGATACAAAAAGGTCGGATTGAGCGTGGATTTCTCGGGGTGCAAGTCGCAAGTCTAGATGCGGTCACCGCAGCCAGGCTGGGTGTTAAATCTACCGTAGGAGCTTTTGTTTTGGGCGTTGTTGAAGGCTCGGCTGCAGAGGCTGCAGGTCTCATGCGAGGCGACATTATCCTTGCAATAGACGGCAAGCCCATAAAGGACAATATCGACTTGATCAAAGAAATCTCCTCGACCGGACCCGGCCGGGAAGTTGCTCTCGAAATCGAGCGCAACGGTGTAAAAACAACCGTGCGCGTGACAATCGGACAATTCTCGGATGAGCAAACCAGCGCTCGAATTCAATCCGGCGGACCCTCCGGCAGCGAACCCCGAACACCGGGGCTTGGTGGGAGTGGCGAGCTCCTCGATGGCATTAAGGTGGTGGATCTTTCACCGGAACTTCGAATTAAGCTGCAGTTGCCTTCGGACATTACAGGAGCCGTCGTGGAAAGCGTCACTCCCAACTCACCCGCCGCGCGATTTCTTAGACCTGGAGATGTGATTGAGGCGGTGCAAAACCAAGCCGTGACCGATGCCGAGTCTTTTAAATTTCTCGCCAAAAACATTCCATCTGGTCGGCGCGTGGTGCTCTCGATCATCCGTGATGGGCGGCGTTCCTTCGTTCTGTTGCGCCCCTGACCCGCGGTAAGCCTACTATGGTCACTATGATCGGTTGATTTTTATCGAAGCCTAGGCTAAGCATCGCCGCTCTGTAAAATTCCTAATGGAACATTTATTCCAACAGTTTATTCAGCCACTTGCCACTGGATGGCTCTTTTTTGTTCTGACCTTTTGCCTTATTTTGCTCGGCAAAGGGGCGGATTTGTTGGTGGACGAGGCCATCGCTCTTTCAGAGAGGTTCAAAATCTCACCGATTGTCATAGGGGCGACTATTGTGAGCCTTGGGACGACACTTCCAGAGATGTCTGTATCCGTTTTTGCCGCCATTCAGGGTGAGCCCGATATCGCCTTGGGTAACGCAGTTGGTTCCATTATTTGCGACACTGGTCTCATCTTGGGAATTGGTGCTCTGATTCGCCCTCTGCCGCTTGATCCACGAATCGTGAACCGCCAAGGGTGGATTCAAATCGGTTCCGCTCTTGCCTTGGTCATACTTTGTCTGCCGTTTTCCAATCTCTCTCAAACATTCACTCACGGAGGAGCACTTCCCCAATGGGCAGGCTTTCTTTTTGTGTTGCTACTGGTTGTTTACATCGTATGGTCGATCAAAAACAGTCGCCAAGTTTCCGAATACGAGGTGGTGCATGGTCATGGGGACAACCAGCCCAATGCGCTTTTTATAATTTTGAAACTCGTTCTCGGGATGGGGATGGTTATTTTGGCATCAAAAATCACAATCCCCACAGGTGAGGAGATTGCATTGCGCATGGGTGTTCCTGAAGAGGTTGTTGCCGCTTCGCTCATTGCCCTTGGAACATCCCTGCCTGAGTTGGTGACCGTTATTACATCGGTCATCAAAGGCCGTGGGGACCTGGCAGTGGGCAACGTTATCGGGGCAGACATCCTCAACGTGCTTTTTGTTTCTGGTTTTTCTGCGCTTGCAACACCCGCCGGGTTGAAGGCGTCGCCAGTGTTTTTCCAGAAATTTTTTCCGTTCATGATTGGCATCCTTGTCGTCTTTCGAATAGCTGTTTTTCTCTGTAAAACCCGCCTCGGACGCGGTTGGGGGGCGCTGCTCCTTGGTCTTTATTTGGTATTTGTTTGGTTAAATTTTCAAGGCGCTTCCCTCAAGCATTAACGTTCTTTTACTCATAGCCACGATGTCCAACCCAAACCAGACAGCCATCACTCCCACGCGCGAGACAGATTTTCCTGAATGGTATCAACAAGTTGTTAAGGCGGCGGATCTTGCTGAAAACAGCGAGATCCGCGGCTGTATGGTTATCAAGCCATGGGGCTATGGGATCTGGGAGCTAATGCAAAGTGGCCTTGATGCCATGTTCAAAGCGACCGGACACAAAAACGCTTACTTCCCTCTGTTTATCCCGCTGAGTTACCTCGCAAAAGAAGCGGAACACGTAGAAGGTTTCGCCAAGGAATGTGCTGTTGTTACGCACCATCGGCTTGACACAGGCCCCGACGGAAGGCTTCGACCATCTCCCTCAGCCGAGCTAAACGAACCTCTCATTGTTCGACCGACCAGTGAAACAATCATCGGAGCTGCCTATGCGCGTTGGGTGAAATCCTATCGCGACTTACCTATCCTCATTAATCAATGGGCGAATGTGGTCCGTTGGGAAATGCGGCCCCGCGTTTTTTTGAGAACCGCCGAGTTTCTGTGGCAAGAAGGGCACACAGCACACGAGACTGAAGCCGAAGCCATTGAGGAGACAGAACGGATGCTTGCGGTATACGAAACGTTCGCCCGAGACTGGCTTTCCCTCCCCGTCGTCGCCGGTCGCAAAAGTGCGAGCGAGCGTTTCCCCGGCGCGGTCGAGACCCTTTGCATAGAAACAATGGTACAAGACCGCAAAGCTATTCAGGCTGGCACCTCTCACTTCCTTGGCCAGAATTTTTCCAGAACATCCGGCATTAAATTCCTCGGCCGTGACAATAGCGAACAATTTGCCTGGACCACGAGTTGGGGTGTAAGCACCCGTCTGATTGGCGCAATGATCATGACCCATGGTGACGATGACGGTATGGTTTTACCTCCGCGCGTGGCCCCGGTGCAGGTGGTCCTCCTGCCCGTGACGCCCAAGCCCGATTCTCGCTCTTCTGTTCTTGAAGCGGCCGAAAAACTGGCTGCCTCTCTACGCGCCTGTCGTGTTTGGGATGAACCACTCCGCATTGAGGTTGATGCGCGTGATCTGGGTGGCGGGGTAAAAAATTGGGAGTGGATAAAGAAAGGTGCTCCGATCCGTATCGAAATTGGACCACGAGACATAGAAAAAGGTACAGTTGCCGTTTCCCGACGCGATCGTGATCACAAGAACAAATCTTTCCCCACTATCTGCGAACTCACGGCGGGCCTCCCGAAATTGCTAGAGGACATTCAGGCGAACCTTCTCTCTCGCGCAGAAACATTTCGTCTCGAACACACCCATCAAATCGATACAGAAGCCGATTTTAGAGCCTTTTTTACACCCCAAAACCCCTCAAAACCTAAGATTCACGGCGGTTTTGCTCTCGCGCACTGGGATGGCTCTTCAGAGACAGAGGCGCGAATAAAAGAAGAACTCAAAGTCACGATCCGCTGTATTCCCCGCGGCGAATTTGAGCCTGGAACTTGTCCATTTTCAGGAAAACAGAGTGCCTGTCGAGTAATTTGGGCCAAATCATATTGAACCAAAGGCTAAAAATCCCTTTCAGCAATGGATTTTTGGCTGAGCTCAGTTAGGGGCAGTCTGCCCCGAAAAAGGCTCACGCGAAGACTCAAACATGCGTAAGAATGAAAATGTTGCTTTGCGTCTTTGCATAAGTAAGTGATCTTTTCCACTACTGACCGTTTTTGTGGTGTGGCCAGACCTGATAACTTTGCCGATTTGTTTGCAACCAGCCAGCAGGGTGGTTGGTGCTCATAATTATTTAGCTCTGAGCCTACTTGTTAATAGCCCAAAATGCTCGATTGGCGGTGTGCTTTTCGAAAGATTCCTCAGGACTTACTGCAAAAGCCTTTGGCTCAATCAAATTATTGACGATTTTTCTGTATCCAGCCGACAATGTCAAGGAACGCGAGGCCCCTGGGCCGGCACCAGTTTTTTTGATTTCGGCTTTTTCTTCGTTGTGTCATAAGAAGCGGGAATGGATCCGCTGCCGGGAACGATATGTTGTGGATAACGGGTCGTCAGTTGGCGTTTTTCCGGTGGGGCGAGGCGAATAGCTCCACGTGCGTTGTTCAGCCAACCATTCGGATCCGCATATTCTTCAGTCGAGGTTTGAAGACCCGTCGCCATTTGATACTCCAGACCGGTGCCATAACCTTGCTCAATAATCGTGGGGGTTACAAAGATGAGCAGATCCCGTTTTGACCGCTGATTGACCCGCTCACTAAAAAGATAGCCGACGAGAGGAATGTCACCGAGGACTGGAACCTTGGTCCGGCTTTTACTTATTTCATCCTGAAGCAGCCCTCCTACGGCAAGAGTATCTCCGCTTCGGATGAGCACATTTGCTTCGAGTGACCGAGTGTCGATGATGGGACTGAAGACCTCTGCTCCTGCAAATACGAAGCTCGCGTCGCCGACTTTATTGCTTATTTCCGGTCGTATACTCAGAGTGATAAAGTTGTCTTTATTTATTGAGGGCCGAACGACGAGTGTATTTCCGAATTCTTTGTCGATGAACCCCCCAAAGACGGCAGTGGCGGTTTGTTCATTAAAATTGAGCTGTGGCACCGGCTGGTTTCGGGTGATCTTAATAGTTGCTTCTTGATTATCCGAGGTGACAATACGCGGGTTTGCGAGAAATTCAGCGTCCCTATCCTGATTGATGAGGCTGAGGGTGGCCGAGAGCTGTGGTGCACTGAGAATTGCGAATTGCCCCCCGATGGTGCTGAAGAGGTTTGCGGGATTGAGCGCAAAGCCTTTCTGTAGGATGTCATTGGCGCTTGTGGGATCAAAGATAATATTGCCAGAGGAGAATTTGCTACTGGTTTGACCGATATTTTTGACGGTGTTTGGCCCGGAACTTTGTCGGCCTGTGATTGATGTGCCATCGGGCTTTATGATGTCAGGACGGGTCACAGAGCCGGCATTGTTCGTGGAGGATGAGCTGCTGGATGAAGAGATCCCGCGTGATGTTGTCTGTTCGGCACCGGAACCGAACAAATTGAATTGTTTGGCATTGAGAGTTCCCGTCCAATTAATCCCATAGCGTTGCTCGGGATTGGCGTTTACCTCGACCAGACGCGCCTCGATCATGACCTGTTTGGTGGGAGTATCAATGGACTCGAGGAAATCTTGAATGTTTTTAAGGTTGGATTGAACTTCCCGGTAGAAGATTTGATTCGTTCGGGCATCTATACTGGGAGCCGCCCCGCTCATAAGTTGTCTTTGCAGCAAAGGGGCAACCTCTTCGGCCTTGGCATAGCTGAAGCGGAAGCTCGCGGACTCCTGAGGCTCGGCTGCCTTCTCTTCCATCGTTTTCACATACCAGACGTTATCAATCTCGGTAAGGAAAAGATTTTTTGCTGTGCAAATGATGCGAATAGCTTCGAATGCAGTCACATTTTCGAGCCGCATGGTGATCGTTCCGATGACAGCATCGGAGACCACAAGGTTTATTTGAGCCTGGCGTGCGAGGATACGCAGAACGGTTGCGATCTCCTCCCCGTTAAACTCGCGTGGCATCGCACCCCCGGAAACGACAGGCCCCGCCAGACCTGGAAGAGCCCCTGTGGAAGAAATTACCGGAGCAGTTGGAACTGGAAGATCAGGTGTGGGGGGGACAGCAGGAACAATCGGAGGTTCAATGGGGCTAGGGCCCAAGTCTTCAACGACCGGCACCGCTTGTGGGTCGGATGGTTGACCTGCTTCGGGAGCGGGATCTCCTGACCCCGAGTTTGCGGCGGAAGGAGGTGGTAATGGAGGTAGCTCTGGAAGTTCAGAAACGGGCGTAGGCGACGGTTTGGGCTGACCCAACATCTCAGAAAGCGAGGGAACTTCCAAGGGAACTGGTGTGGGGGACTGCGCTTTCAAACTTGTGCCACAAGCAGCAAAAAGGATGCTAAAAAAAAGGCTGTTGGCAAGGAGAAGCCGGTTAATGCGTCTTCCTGTGCTGCAACGGAGAATACCAAATTGGCGGGCGCAAATTGATACACGAGATGGCAATTGTTTCGAATTCATGACGGCGAGTTGCTCACCGGTGAGAAAGTTTTCCACCGATACATTATCAAATTAAAAAGGTTTTTCACAATAAAACAAGCTTTTTTTCGATTTTGAGAATTTTCATTTTTGAATTGTTTTTACATGATGAAACATGTAATCGGTGCCTCTCCCTTTTTAAACTTACGAAATTAGACGTTAGACATGCTGGTTTTAAAAGCTTTTGCCGTCATTCTGACTCTTCAAAAGTGCTTAAGCAAGAGGTGGCGAGGTAGGAGCTAATGAGCTGACTTTTGAGAGAATTTATTGAATTTCGTTGGAGTCGGGTAGCGTCCTGTTTAGAGCCATAATTTGTTGAGCCAGGCTGGCCATTTGGCTCGACTTTTTGGTTGCCATGTAATTGCAGACTGCCTGACTTCGCTCTGTCGACATCTCGAAACCTGTTTGATGGAGTCTGTCGATTCGCGGGGCTTGAACCCGCCTTTCTCATGCTTTTCGTGAGGTGGCGCGGGGATTTCCCGATGTGGCAAGGCGTGCGTGGCGAGGGACAAACGGCTGCATGGGAATATACTCCCCGTGGACAGGGCTAGAGTAACGCAGCCACGACGGAAAAGGACAAACCACAGGGGAACAGGTGTATGAAATGTTGGCTAAGTTGACCGAAACCCGCTCGTTCGCGGAAGTGCCGCAGTTCGCAGCGCTACAAATCGAGTTCGATTCCATTGCCCCGCTTGGGCAAAACAATTCGAGCTTCAAGCCGTCAAACCCTGAAGTTGACATTCGGAGGAAGATACTCTAAAGGCATTGTAAGGTTTAAAGTCACTTACTTGTTGTGCGCGAATTAAATCCAGATTATCAGCAGTTTATAAAGGTTATTAGACGAGAACGTCCAGACCGGCCTGTCTTATTTGAGCATGGTATTGAATGGCCCTTGATGTTTGAGGCACTTGGACAGGACGCCATAGACAACGACAATCCTCCTTGGGGCTGGTTAATTAACACTTGCCAGGCGTTTGCGCGACTCGGCTACGACGTCTGCCCGTTACCGATTCATTGGTTTTTTAATTTTCATTTTGTTCCGCCCCAAAAGCGACATGGGGAGTCTGTTTCCCAAAACCACGATGCCTTCATCAATTCGATGCAAGACATCCGCGACTACAAATGGCCAGAACCAGCCGCTTGTGACTTTGGAGTTATGGACAAGGTCGCTGCCGCTACCCCGCAAGGAATGAAATGGATTTTGTATGCGCCCAGTGGGATTTTTGAAAGTTTGGTCGATCTTTTCGGGTTCGAAAATCTTTGCGTTTTTCTCTATGAAGAACCGGAATTGGTTAAGGCGGCAGCCCAAGAAGTCGGTGAGCGTACTCTGGCCTACATTGAAAGAGGAATTCATCACGAGGCGGTTTGCGGTTTCTTTATTAGCGACGACATGGGTTACAAAACCTCCACGATGGTTTCGCCTCAAGTGCTTCGAGAATTCATTCTTCCCTGGCACAAAGTGTTTGTCGAAGTTGCTCACAGGGCAGAGCGTTTTGCCATTCTTCACGCCTGCGGGTGCGTGAATGCAATTATGGAAGATATTATCGAGGACTGTGGTTTTGATGCGAAACATTCCTTCGAGGATGTGATCCTCCCTCCCGAAGAGGCATACAAAAAATATGGAGATCGGATTACGATCCTTGGTGGGCTCGACAACGATTTCCTTGCCCGCCGTTCTCCAGATGCGATTCGACAACGGATAAGGAATCTGCTTGAAACCACCACCTGCCGGGGATATGCGCTTGGATCGGGGAATTCGCTAACAGCAAATATGCCTCGCGAAAACCTTAAGATTCTTTGGGAATCCAGAAATGACGACCTTCCACCCCTTGCCTCTAGTTCTAACAAACTTTCATAGACAAAACCCAAGCTAAAAACTCAAGAAAATGAGAACCCTCCTCCCAGTTATCTCAATAACAATATTCCCCCTTTTTCTTGTTTCGGCTGCACAGCCGGAACTGCCGGCATGGGCCGCAAGCACCATTCCTCGAGCAGAGCAATATGAAGCAAATCAGGCGCATAACGAGTATTCTCAAAAGGTTCAGCCGAATCTTCCCACAGAGCCGATTGTCAAACCGGCGAAATCGCGTAACGTTTTAGTGTTTCACAACCCAAACAACTACCGCCACACTGCAGAAGTCCTGCTGCGTCGGGCGGTGGTGGAGATGGGTGAAAAAACCGGGGCCTACACGGCAACAGTCACCGACGACACGAGTGTGTTTACGCCGGAAAAATTGGCTAAATTCGACGCCATCTTTTTCAGCAACGTCAATGACGCTGGAGGCTTGGGTATTGGGTTACCTGATGAGGCAGGGCGAAAGGCTCTGATGGATTTTGTCGCTAATGGCGGCGGTTGGGTAGGTAACCACGCCTCCATTCAATCATTCAGTGTAACCAAACCTTTTCCCGAAATGGTCGGCGGGATCTTCATGTGGCATCCTTTTCATGACAGTGGCCCTACCGAGATTATCCTTAAGAACGAGGTGCCAAACAGTCCGTTCACGTCGGCTTATGGTGACGGGCCGATTCCAACACGCGACGAGATTTTTACCATCAAAACCCCGCCTTTCTCCAGGGAAAAACAAAAGGTTTTGCTCAGCATTGATTGGGAAAAGTCTGCCGAAGCACAGAAGATAGCGTCTGAGCTCCGGGCGCAGAACAAAGCCTTTGCTTTGCGCGACGACAATGACTATGCCGTAAGCTGGATCAAATCATGGGAGAAAGGCCGTGTCTTTTACACAAGCCTCGGGCATCTTCACGAGACTATCCACGACTCGCGCTTTCTCAAGCATATCCTGGCAGCTCTTCAGTACGCCTGTGGGGATCTTGAGTTGTAATTTCTCTTGTCAGATTCGAAGACTCTTTCTTCAACCTCGCAAAGAGCTTCAGCGAAGGCACGCTCGCCAACTTCAAGGCCGATTGCTCCCGGCGGCTGGAGCCCGTTGAGGCGGCCATCCGCAACTTGGCGGCCGCCGAACCGGTGGCGGGCTTCGACGAAACCGGCTTGCGCGCCACGGGCTCGTTGCACTGGCTGCACACCGTCTCGACGCGGCGGCTGACCTGGTACTACGCGCACCAGCGGCGCGGGCGGGAGGCCCTCGATGCGGCGGGCATCCTCTCCGACTACCGGGGTCGTGCGGTCCACGACTT
>CALDSX010000054.1 GCA_937924445.1 uncultured Chthoniobacterales bacterium | reverse complement strand
AGGCGTTGCAGCGCGTGTTCCTCGGCACCCCCTTCGTGCCAGCGGTCAACACCTCGTGAGTTTCGCCCACGCGTCGGGTGCGTGCGCCCCGCCATTCACTCACAGGTGGCCGCCCCAAGGCGGGCGGCTACCTGAGCAGTTCCGATATTTTCATAGATTTTGTTGAATTGTGGGGCCTGCTGAAGATAGAAGTTATCAAATGAATGGCACAGGAACCTTGACCGAGGACTTTTTTAATCCCACTCGACTACCCCGCGGTGAGATACAAACAAATGATCGTCCCTGCTATCACGCTGAGCAGCGTGATGGGTGCGCCGAACTTGGCATAGTCGAAAAAGCCGATATCGCAGTGCCCCCTTGCCGACTCTACAACGATCAAATTTGCTACTGAACCAAGTAGTGTTAAGTTTCCAGCAAAAGTGGAAGCCATAGCCAAAATTCGCCAGAACAATTCTTGCGAGGGCAACTCCGCCACCCATCTGCCTGCCAGTAGTACAAAGGGCACGTTGGAGAAAATATTCGAACCGGCTACGGTGACACCTGCTAGACCCCAAGCCTGAGCTGTGGCACCTGCCTGGGCCCCTGGCAGCACTTCGATTGCTCGATCGAGAAGGCCGGTCGTCTCAAACCCTGCAACGACAACAAAAAGTGCCGCAAAAAATACCAAAAGATGCCAGTCAACCAGGCGCAAAACCTCGTGGGTGTCACGTCGTGCCACAACCATTAAAACCGAAGCAATTCCCAAAGCGGTCCAAGCCAGATTCCAACCTGCCAGGAAGCCTCCAAAGGCTCCGGCCAAAGCTACAGACGCTGGCATGAGAAGTCTCCAGTTCAGTGCCGGAATATTTTCCTCCGGAAATCGAGAGATTGGTTTGCACAACACTTTGCGGAAACCGAACGCTAAGATGGCATGTTGAATGATTAAACCTGCCACAGCCACAGGAAACATAGTGGCACTGAACTGTCCGAAAGTTATCCCGCCCAGTTTGCCGATGATCATATTCTGCGGGTTGCCCACTAGAGTGGCCACGCTGCCGATATTTGCGCTCATGGCAAGCGCCAACAGATAGGGCTTTAAAGGCAATCCCGCACGCACGATTACTCCGACGACCAATGGAGTGAACATCAAACAAACGGTATCATTAACTAGCAAACAGGACAGAGTGCCTGAGCAGAGGGTTAGCACGAGTAAAAGACGTTGGGCTGTTTTGGCCACTCGCAAAATGCGATCTGCAGCCCAACCGTAAAACCCAGACAGGTGAAAATAAGAGGCGATGATCATCATCCCAAGTAACAAAACCAGTGTGTCGTAATCCACGGCGCGATAGACTTGTTCGGGGGGCATCACTCCGCAGGAGACCATCAGAGCCGCACCCAAGAGTGCAGCAGCCGGACGATTCAGAGGAAGAATCTTCAGTCGACGACCACTGATCAGCGCATAGGTGAGAATAAAAATTGCCGTAGCCGTCCAATCAACACCACTCATGCGTTTCGAAGGCGATGTCCTGGTTTTGGCTCCCGCATAGAGTTTCAATTCCTTGGCTCGGCGTTTGCCTGGGTAAGATTGCTGAGATAGGCCTGTTTTTCATTGGATTAACACTCACTGCCGGAGTCAGGCGTGAGGCGATATTAGAAACGATGCAGAAGAGTTTCTTTGCCAAAACGAACAGGATCCAGGTCGGGATAGTCCAGCGTGTAATGGAGGCCGCGGCTTTCGCGACGGGAAAGGGCGCTGTCAACAATGAGCGAGGCAACGGTGGTCAAGTTACGCAGTTCGAGAAGATCGCGTGTAATTTTGAAATTCCAGTAGAACTCCTGAATTTCGCTATGCAGATTGCGCAGTCGGGTGCTCGCGCGTCGGAGCCGTTTGTCCGTGCGGACAATCGAGACATAATCCCACATAAGCCGGCGAATTTCATCCCAGTTGTGATAGATGACAACGAGCTCATCGATGTCCTGCACATCGCCACTTTCCCACTCCGGCAGGTCTACGATTGTGGAGCGTGTGGAGCTGGGATGAGCAATGATAAAGCGCACAGCCCGTTCGGCCACAACGAGCCCTTCGAGGAGAGAATTGCTCGCGAGGCGGTTAGCTCCATGGAGGCCAGTGCAGGCCACCTCGCCTATTGCAAAGAGCCCAGGAATGGAGGTTTGGCCATTGATGTCGGTTTTTACGCCACCACACTGGTAATGAGCAGCAGGCACCACAGGAATCGGTTCTGATGTAATGTCAATACCCAGCTCAAGGCATCGCTGGTAGATCATTGGGAAGCGATCGCGGACAAACGTGGAAGGTTTGTGGGTGATATCAAGATAGACACACTTCGCTCCTGTTCGTTTCATTTCGCAATCAATGGCACGCGCGACAATGTCGCGTGGAGCTAGATCCTTGCGAGAATCATATTTATGCATGAACGGCTCGCCACGTGCGTCTTTGAGCACGCCACCCTCACCGCGTAATGCCTCAGAGATGAGGAACGAGCGTTCTTTATGGTGGTAAAGGCAGGTGGGGTGAAACTGGATAAACTCCATGTTTGCTACAGTTGCTCCGGCTCGCCAAGCCATTGCCACCCCATCGCCTGTCGCTATATCGGGATTCGTTGTGTAAAGATAGACTTTCCCGCAGCCACCGGTCGCAAGGATAACGCGCCCCGAGCGGATCGTTTCCACTCTACCCGTGAGACAATTTAATACGTAAAGACCGAGCACCTTGTCTTCAACAGCAAAACCGAGTTTACCCCCGGTAATTAAGTCGACAGCCATGTGGTCTTCGAGGATTGTGATGCCATTTGTGGCCCGAACTGCTTCCACGAGTTTGGCTTCGATTTCTCGGCCAGTGGCATCCTGGGAATGAAGCACGCGCCGTTTGGAATGCCCGCCCTCTTTTGTAAGATCGAGTTCCTTGAACCCACCAGGCAACTCGCGCTCATCGAATTTGACTCCAAGCTCCATCAATTCGCGGATACGGGCTGGGCCCTCCGTGATGATGGTTCTTGCAACGACCTCATCGCACAACCCGGCTCCGGCCTCAATAGTGTCACGAAGATGGAGATCAAAGGAATCTTCAGTGCTCGTCACACACGCAACACCCCCCTGTGCGTAGGCGGTGTTGCTTTCAAAAAGATTTCTTTTTGTGATAATGGCTACCTCTCCGAAGCGAGAAGCCTTGAGTGCAAAGGTTAGCCCTGCAATACCACTTCCGATAACAACGAAATCGAATGTCTTCATCGCACCAAAATGTTATCAATTAGTCGGGTTGCGCCGAGGAACGCAGCTGCCAGAATAATTGCAGGGCGCTGAGTTCGGGCGTTTGCCGGAAACGGGACCAGAGTGTGCGGATCGGCGAGTTCAAAATAGTCCACCTGGAATAATCCGCCGCCCAGCCTGTGGAGATCTTTGTGGAAACTCCTACGAACAGCTTCGGCAGAGGCACCCGTTTTGAAGGCCGCTGCAGCACGCTGCAGGCTGCGGCGAAGAGCAGGAGCCGCGGCGCGTTCGACTGGATTGAGGTAGCGGTTCCTGGAACTAAACGCCAACCCATCTTTCTCGCGCACAGTCGCTACGGCCATAATTTTGACAGGAAAATCGAGGTCGCGAACCATTCTCCGAATTACCGCAAGCTGTTGAAAATCTTTCTCGCCAAACACCGCCACATCAGGTTGGACGAGATTAAATAACTTCGCGACAACTGTGCAAACACCTCGGAAATGGCCCGGACGCGAGCTTCCGCAAAATCCTTTGCCAAGCGCGCCCTCTTCTATCCATGTGGAGTGGCCTGGCCGGTAAAGTTCATCAGCGTTGGGAGCAAAGATCAGATCCGCCTGGCAAGATGCGCATAGCTTCACATCTTGGGAGAGTGTGCGTGGATACCCGGATAAATCTTCTCCAGGAGCAAATTGCGGCGGATTAACAAAAATCGAGACTCCCACCGTTCCATGCACACCGGCTGTTGTGCGTGCCCTTCGGATCAATGCGGCATGGCCTTCGTGCAATGCTCCCATGGTGGGAACGAGCACCAATGGTCGCGAGCAGAATGAGAGTGTCTTGCGCAATGCAGCGACCGTCCGGACCACCTTCAATGCTGGGGAGGATGCGGGGGAACGTAGTGGGTGCATGGACAAAGGTAAGATCAACTTCAAGATCAGAGCCGAATCACTTGGATAGAATAAATATCCTCGTCGGCCAGAAGATTCGCAACAAGTCCTTCGGGAGGTATGCTGTCGAGATTGAGTAACGTGAGCGCTCTCCCTCCAGCCTCGGTGCGACCGAGTGACATGCCAGCAATGTTGACATTATGCTGCCCTAAAAGACTACCCACTTGCCCAACAATTCCAGGGCGGTCGCGATTTTCTAAAAGGAGCAAAACGCCGTCGGGTCGTGCCTCGACAAAACGTCCATTCACATTGACAATCCGAGGTGTGGAGCCAAAAAATGCCCCACCCACAGAACTCTCCAGTCCATTCCCGCAGGCGCGTATCTCGACAAGATCTGTGAAATCTCCTGGGGCATTGGATTCTGTGGCGTTGACCTTGAGCCCAAGAGACTGGGCGAGTGCCGGCGCGTTAACGATATTCACATCTGGGCCGCCGACAGTTTGAAGAAAACCTTTGAGGATCGAACGTGTCACCGGCGTTGTGTCATGATTTGTCACAGTGCCTCGGTAAGTGATTTGCAGAGTTTCACAACGTTTCGCTGAGATTTGCGAGAGGAAACGCCCGAGCCGTTCGCCAAGAGCTATAAATGGCCCTATCGCGTCGAGGGTTCGACGATCTACGCTTGGCATGTTCACCGCATTGCGGATTTCGCCGTCAAGTAACAGCGCGCGCATAGCCTCCGCGATTTCAACCCCCACGCTCTCCTGAGCCTCTGCTGTCGAAGCACCGAGGTGAGGAGTAAAGACCATTTGAGGCAATTGAAAAAGAGGGAGTTCTGCAGGTGGCGGCTCGATCTCAAACACATCCAATGCCGCCCCGGCCACTTGCCCGGAGCGAATGGCCTCGGCAAGGGCCGTTTCATCAATGAGCCCCCCACGGGCGCAGTTGATTATTCGAACCCCCTTCTTTGTAAGCGCAAGGCGCCGCGCATCAAGTATATGATGCGTTTCAGGCGTCAGCGGCATGTGTAGGGTGATGAAGTCTGCTAGGGGCAGAATGACGTCGATCTCTTCCAAAAGCTCAACTTGGAGAGAACGCGCCCTTGCGGGAGCGATATAGGGGTCGTAGGCAAACACCCTCATCCCAAATGCAATCGCACGTCGCGAAATCTCCGTGCCTATTCGTCCCATGCCTAAAATTGCCAGATTCTTGCCGTGGAGTTCCACTCCTTCGAAACTCTTGCGATCCCATTTGTGCGCGAGAATAGAGGCATGCGCTTGAGGGATCTTTCTCGCGACAGCCATCATCAAGGAGAAGGCGTGTTCTGCAGTTGAAATAGTGTTGCCACCCGGTGTGTTCATGACCACAACGCCGCGTTGAGTGGCCGCTTCGACATCCACATTGTCTACCCCAACCCCTGCACGCCCGACAGCTTTCAGTTTTTGTGCCGCAGCCATAACCTCCGCAGTGATCTTCGTCTGACTCCGCACCACAATGCCTTCGACGTCGGTAACTGCCGCCAAAAGATCAGCTCCCTTAAGCCCGGTTTTGACAATTACCTCCACTTTACCGTCACGGCGTAATTCTTCGATACCACGCTCGGAAACAGGATCAGCGACGAGAACTTTTGGAATATTCATATGTTAAAGGATACATGAAAATTGGGTAAAAGAGTGTGCAGGAGAGGGTTGACACAGAAAGACAAACATCCCGTTCTTTCAACAGGGAAGAATTTATTTCACATGGGAACGCTTCGCATGTCAAAGTGGTTGTTTTTGATTGTTTTTATAGAGCCAAAGATGCCATAGGCGCACAGAAAGAACTCGGCAAATAACGCGCAGAAAACCGCATTTCAAAAATGCCCTTTATGCTTGTCATCGAGTCGGAGATGGGTAGTCTGTTCACTGCACAAACGTAATGCAAACTGAGTTTTTGAAGAGCTTCGAAGGTTTTTTTACCGAACTCATTGTTAAACCGTTGCCATTGCGCACCCAGCCTGGTAGCGCAGCATCGGCGGAACACCGCGCTATCTCCCGTCAAAGTGCAACTGTCCCTCCTATATCAGGGCGCGACATCGCACTGGAAATCAAAGGAAGAGAATACGCTGCGCGAATTGGTTGCCCCAAGCTTGCAAATTCGCTTGTCGTACGCTGGAGCAACAGGCTTAAGACCACCGCAGGGCTTGCGCATCCCCAGGCAAAAAGAATCACTCTGAATCCTCGGCTTAAACAAATCTCCGAAGATGAAATCCAGCGGACGCTTCTGCACGAACTCGCTCATCTCGCTGCGCACGAGAGATATCCTAACCGCCGACTCAGGGCACATGGGCCCGAATGGCGACGCGTCTGCGCGGATCTCGGCATCCCCGGCGAAAGCGCCCGCCACAATCTCCCCTTCGAACGCCGTCGCCTCCAGCGCCGTTTTTTTTATATCTGCCCGAACTGCGGAAAGCGCATCGGTCGAGTACACAAAATGCGTCGTCCGTCGGCCTGCGCTGAATGCTGCAAAAGATTCAACGGCGGACGGTTTGATCGTCGCTTCATCTTCATCCCTTGTCCTCCAGAGTCCGCGCTATTGTCGAACGAATAAAACGCACGACCTCATATATTCTTCTCCAAAGCAGCCGAGCGAGCTTAGGCTTCCTTTTCCAGATCGCTTACATCCCCCACAATCCAGTCTGCAACGCGCCACGAGGCAAAGAACTAGCTGCAGGATAACGGCTGTGAGAAATGCGGTCTAGAACGATAGCCAAAAATCATTTCATAAAACGGCCCCCCATAACAAACATTTTCCAGTTGTTCATAAAACTTCATTAGGGTGCAAAAAATAACAACCCTCCGGTGGTTTTTTTTACCAAACTCGCCAGTTTACTGATATACTGGGATGGTTCGGATGCCAGAGTCAGGTGGGTAAGTAATAAGTTACATTTGGCACTGTAACGATTAAAGGTGCGTCCTTTTATCCTTCGGTGCGGATCTGCAGCACCGCACCCTCAGCAGCAACATCCAGTTTGGGTTCAGTTGTTGCTCTGTCGAGGAATTTGTTCCGATAGTCGGCGGCTGGATAAAAAGATTTCTGAATAAACAGCATGAAGAGCATCAATAAAGAGGGGGCAAGAGAGCTGAATCTTCATGCTCTTTATGGCCTTCAAACTAATAAAATTTTTAACTTGAAGCTCCAAAAATACCTCCGTGAGCGCGATTTCTCGTTCGAGAACATCACGGATGCCGCACACGATGGGATGCTGGGTGATCAAGGGATAGTGGCGGGTGCGACTCCCTGTAATACATCCGGGCGTGAGGTGTGCTTGGAGAAGAAATCTCACGAGAGGAGCCTGCGTTACGGGGTAGCGACCCTCACCGGGATACACTTAAAGCGTTGCGAAAGTCCTTGCGTTACGTTGTGTGAGTGGAATAACATTAGGAATGGATGCAGCAAAAGCGGAAGCAAAGTATGAGATGAGGAAAAGGGCGGTGGAGGCAGTGCGCAGTGGGGAACCGGTGGCGGTGGTAGCGCGGGTGCTTGGAGTTCCGCATCGGACAGTATTTCACTGGCTGAGCAAATATC
>CALDSX010000053.1 GCA_937924445.1 uncultured Chthoniobacterales bacterium | reverse complement strand
TTCACAAGGAATTGAACCTGCCGGGAACCTTGCACAGAACTTTGCAGCTTTTGAGCGTTCACCCGTTTGAGAAAGTGCCTCTGCATCAAATACTTACAGAAATGGATTCCAGAGATTTGCATACCTTAGATTCTAACCAGTTGGTGCTGTGGGACTTATAACCGGACAATCGTGGATTTTTGTATAAAAACTTTCCCGGAGCGGATTGTAATTGAGCACACCAATCAGGTGAGGTTTTTGACTAGTACCCGCGAGTTTCGTCCACTGGCTTCGTAGCGTTCTCTTCTTGCCGGGGGAAGAATATCTGGGCCGACTTCAATGAACCCCCCTTTTTGTTCGAGGTAAGCGAAGGCCTGGGTGGACAGAGCAAATAGCCGCTTAAAACCTTTCGAGCGTGCTACTTGCTCGACGAAGGCCATTAGCTTTGAGCCGTAGCCCTGGTTTTCATGGCGGCGACTGACGTAGAGGCACCCAAGCTCGCCCGCCTCGATTTCCGGGTAAGGAAACAGCGCCACACAACCGACGAGGTTTCGATCAATTTCAAGCACCCAAAAGCACTCTATCTGAGAGAGAATTTCCTGTCTGGTTCGCCGGATGAGTTCCTCGCCTTCGACAGACTGTCGGATCAAGGCCATGACAGCCCGGACATCTTTTTTGAACAGCCGCCGAATTTGCTGGTATTCGTTCGAGTAGACCATCGTCCCGATACCTTCGTTGCTGAAAATCTCCGAGAGCAACGCCTCATTGACGGTGCCGTTGATGAGGTGGACACGGGGAACACCTTGGCGACAGGCGCGTGCGGCGTGGTCGAGTTTCGAGTGGAGTGTTGGGTTGTCGGCGACTTTACGCTTTCGGACGATCTCCTCCGCCTCTGCGGCGGGGAGCTGTCTCACCAGAGTGCCACCAGTGCGCAGACCATCCTGACCAAAGAGAAAAATAATTTTTGCGGCTCTCATGGATTCTCCCACATCAAGGGCGATGGCGTCCGAGTTCACACGGTAGGTTCGTCCCTCGCCGTCGAGACCAATTGGTGGAATGACCGGAATGATCCCTTCGCTGAGCAGGACATCCAGGCAGCGAGTGTCAATCTTTTCCACTTTGCCTGTGTGCAGGTAGTCCACTCCCCCGAGGATACCGGCCGGGTGGGCGATGAGGCAGTTTGTGTAGGCAGCACGTAGGTCGACGGTCGTCAGTCCTTCGATGATCTCGTGTGTCAGGCGTGTGGCGGTATTGACCGCCAGCTCTAGTGTGTTTTCGTCGGTTGGGCCGAGACCATCCGAGTTGCTCAGAGTGATGTTGCGCTGCGATGCCAGTTCACGCAGCTGGTGGCCGATTCCATGAACAAGAATAATGCGGATGTTCAAGGAACGAAGCACCGCAATATCCAAAAGGATGTTGTTTAGATTGTCGGATGCGGCAATTGCACCATCTAAAGCAATAACAAATAGCCGTTCCCTGAAGCGGGGAACGTATTGGAGGATTCCGCGCAGATCGGCAAGATTTAGCGTGTTGCTCGCCATTTTGTCAGTTTGAAACTATTAAAATCCTAACTGCATATGAGATTATGCTCAACCAGTAAGTCCTGTAAAGATAGCAGAGCGTTTTTTGGTGCGTTTTTATTCAGCAACGCGTCGAAAGAAGAAATGTCACATTTCGGCAAGAGTGTTTTCATAAATGTTCAGATCGTTTTCGTTGTAGAGAACGAAAGAAATTTCCTCGATGCGAGTGTTTTCCAATGCGGTGCGGGTGGCGAGGAGGGCTATTTGGCAGGCTAATTCCTTTGGCCAGCCATAGGCACCAGTGCCAATCGAAGGAATGGCCAAGGTATGCAAACCTTCTTCGATTGCGACGCGAAAAATCTCTTCGTAACAACGGCGGAGTAACTCCTGTTCTCTCGAACGACCTCCCTTCCAAATCGGGGCGACAGCATGCAAAATACGGAGGGCGACGAGACGACCGGCGAGGGTGGTGCGGACGGAGCCCGGCGGAACCTCACCTTGTTCTGCCACCGCGCGGGCGCAGGCAGCCGCAAGTTCCGGTCCGGCGGCCGCATGAAGCGCACCACAGACACCTGTGCCGGGTGCAAGAGCGGAATTAGCAGCATTGACAATACCATCGGCATGAACGGTCGCGATGTCCCCTTTGAGAAGCGTGATGCGATCGCTCCATTTCACAGAGGCCATGTTTTGCATTTCGCGCCGAAGGAGATCGAGAGCGACACGCGCAGCCATCATTTTGAAGGTTACGCGGTCAACAGGGAAAAAATGTTTCCGGGCACGGGAGCAGCCCGGCCCAGCCAGAGCCACGAAGAGAGTACCCACCGGTTTCTCAGGGGAGCCGCCACCGGGTCCTGCGATGCCAGTGGTTGATATGGCCCACTCAGCCCCGGAGTTTGCACGAGCGGCCATAGCCATGGCTCGCGCCACTTCCTCGCTTACGGCACCATGTTTAGCGATTAGTTCCGCACCAATACCCAGAGAAATTTTTGCGGAGTTTGCGTAAGTTACGTAGCCTGAGAGAAATGTTTCTGAAGAACCAGGCACATCAGTCAGGATGTTCGAAAGGAGCCCTCCGGTGCAGGATTCCATAACTGCAAGAGTCTGTTGGCGTTGGTGGAGTTTGCGGAGGAGATTTGCGGGAAGCTGCTCTTCGTCGGTGGCCGCAATGTGGCAACCGAGCTTTGATGTTACGACAGCAGCCGCCCGTTCAAGCACTTCCCGATCGCCTATCAACCGCACCTCCACCTCGCCTGGGCGGGCGCAGTAACCAAGCTCCAAGCCAGAGAGAGACTCAAGCTCTGAACCGATTTTTTCCTCTACCAAAGATTCGCCCAAACCGATAATCTTGAAAATACGACAACCGCGGGTGACGGTTCCAGCGGGGAGAATTTCCCGGATCGCGGGAATCACGTGATCCGTTAACATCGGTCTTAGCTCCCGCGGAGGGCCTGGCAAGAGAAAGAGATGCGGGGTTTTGTCTGTTGGTGGGATGTGCAGGCCAGGGGCAGTGCCGTGGGGATTTGGGAGCACGCGGGCTCCAGTGGGCACCTCAGCTTGGCGGGCAATTCGTGCATTGATTTTTAGACCACGACGGGCAAATCTTTCGTGAATCGCTCTGAGAACTTTTTCGTCTTTATACAGCGGCCGTGCGGTTATTTGGGCCACGATATCGCGTGTGAGATCGTCGGATGTCGGACCGAGCCCGCCGGTAATCAGAATAACGTCCGCCCTGGAGAGAGCCTCCGCGATAGCGTCCCGGATGGCGGGGCCATCCGGGACAGTCACTTGACGTTCCACACGCAGGCCCAGAGGGAAGAGCTGCTTTGCGATATCTGCAAGGTGGGTATTGATGACGTGGCCGAGAAGGATTTCAGAGCCGGTGTTGATGAGTTCGACGCGCATTCCAGATGTTTTGGTTTGGAAATTTAGTTTGCTTGCGCGGTAACATCGAGAAGAACCCCGGGGCTGCATTCTGCCACGATCTGTATCGGGCGACAGCAGACCTGGCAATCTTCGATCGTTGTATGGGTGCCCTCGGTCGTGTCAATTTGCACAATAAACACCTCACAACAGTATGGGCACTCGATCTCAGCTGGGAGAATCACGTTCATAGGCCGATGGTTTTTGGGCGGCGTGATCGTGTCGTTCGGCTGGCTTTTGTCTTTGAAGTTTCCAAGGGGAAAGGCACTCGTGGCGCGTCCCCCCAAAGTTCCTCAAGCCCGTAGAATTCTCGGAGATGACTCATAAAGATGTGCACCACAACATCCACGTAGTCAATTACCACCCACTGCGATGCGGGAATGCCATCCTCTGAATGCGCAATGCGTCCGTGATGCTCTCGCATTCCTTCACGGATAGCCGACGCGATCGCTTTGAGATGCGGCTCCGAGTTGCCCGAACAGATAACTAAAACATCGGCGAAAGTTGAAAGATCTCTGATATCGAGGATCGAAATTCGTTCGGCTTTTTTGTCATCTGCGAACTTTGCGATTTCAACTGCGTCACGAATGGCATGAGGCAGCGCCGTGATATCCGCTGTTTTTTTTGGTGTTTTCTGGCGATTAACTCTCGTTAATTTTTTTTGTATTGACGGGAGAGAGTCAGCGGACTCTGCCGCTTTGCTTAACGAAGACTTTTCTTTTGCTGAACCTTTGGGTGGTTCAAGTTCGGCTTGTGGTTTCAGGCGTTTGGTAGAGGTGGAAGGCATCAATAATCTGGAGCACGCGTTCAGGAACGAGATAACGGATAGAACGTCCGGAAGCAACCCGGTTTCTGATATCAGTTGCTGATATTTCAATTTGTCTATTTACAACCATTTCGCCGGTCTCGTTTGTGAAGGAGGAACCCGGGCGGGCAAGCCAGATGATGCGTGCGGCCCTGCGTAAATCCGCCGCACGACGCCAACTATTGAGCTGCGAAAAATTGTCGGCACCGACGATGAGATGCAATTTCGCACCGTTGTAATCCCGGGCAACATCCTCGACGGTGTCTATTGTAAAGGAAGGGGGGGGGCGCCAAAGCTCCCGTTCGTCGACCACAAAAAGTAAGTCGTCTTGCACGGCGGCCTTCAACATGCTGAGACGAATATCCCCGGCGGTGCACACGCCGTTTTTATAAGGGTTCCTGGCGGCCGGGATTAGAAGCACCTGATCAAGCCCAGCCTGCTCTGCGGCAGCGTGAGCAAGGATTAGGTGCCCGTGATGCGGCGGATCGAAAGTGCCTCCAAAAATGCCGAGTTTCATCTTCGTGAGGCTCTTTCAATGATACAACAGATAAGGTCTTCGTGCGGCCTCGAATCGCCGCACACCCGCATCCCATGACTTGAGAATTTCAACAGGCGAAACTCCACGCTGAAGTTTTTCCATAATTTCTGTTCCGCCACATACTTTATGAAAAAGATTGAGTCCTGATTTTGATGTTCGGGCGAAGAGCGATTTGGATGTTCGTTTGTTAAATTCATCTATGAGGAAAAGATTGATCGCTGTGAGATTTGATGCATGCCGCGGGTCCAGAAAAATGCGAACTCCGGGGTTTCCGGAGGAGGTGTGCGCCGGACGGAAAGAAACTCCACTGAGACCTTTGCGTGCCATCGCAGCGGCAAGACTCTCCGGCTTGATCCAGGGTGCGGCCGCAATTTGAAAAGGCTCGCGTGTGCCGATGCCAATGTCCACGCCGCCAAGACTTCCAAAAATGCCGGTTGCTACATAATACCAAGGGCTCTCGGCGTAAGGGATATTTGGCGAGGTGCGCACCCAGTTCAGACCGGTGTCGTGCCAAAGCATTGCGCGAAACCAGCCTCGCATTGGGATGACTCTCAGGCGGCATCTCGGGCCGTTCCAACCGTTGTCGTTGGCCATCTGGGCTAGTTCTCCGACAGTCATACCATGCACATAAGGAATAGGTAGTTGACCAACAAACGAAATCCACTGTTTTGAGATGCCGGGTCCCTCCACTCGCTGGCCACCCAGTGGATTTGGGCGGTCGAGCACGATGAATTCTATTCCTAACTCACCAGCAGCTTCCATACATTTGGCCATTGTGCTGATGTAGGTGTAGCTACGGCAGCCGATGTCTTGCATGTCGTAGACGAGAGTGTCGATCCCACGCAACATCTCGGGGGTCGGCTTTCTGGTTGGTCCATAGAGTGAGTGAGCAACAAGCCCTGTGAGCGGATCTTTCCGGCTCGAAACATGAACTCCAGCTTTTTCTGTGCCATCCAGCCCGTGCTCCGGGGTGTAGAGAGCCACCAGCCGAACCTCCGGAGCACGATGGAGAATTAGACGCGTCCGCACACCACGACTGTCTACTCCGGTCTGATTTGTGATTAGCCCCACTCGTTTGCCGCGTATTATCTCAAAACGAGATTCCTGAAGAACGTCAATGCCGAGCGCGACCCTGGCCGCGGAGAGCTGCGTTTCGGGGAAGCAAACGGCACACATGAAAAAAAAGAGAGAGACCAGCCGGTTAATCTTGAAAATGATAGAGGGGCGGTGCAAATATTCCGAGTTGTCCATCGTGCGGAGCATACCCGTGCGAGGGTGCTCGTCAACGCAAGGAGCGAAACACCGCTTGAATAACATCACTTCAAAGGGCATGGGTTAGGAATTAAAGGCCGACCTGTCGGCATGGTGCCGCCATGTATTCGGCCAAAATCAAACAGTTCTGATGGCAAATACCATATTAATTGGCATGCAGTGGGGCGATGAGGGCAAGGGAAAGATCATTGACTATCTCACTGAACAAAAAGATATTGTCGTGCGCTCGCAAGGCGGCAACAACGCTGGGCATACCGTCGTGGAAAAAGGCGTGAAATACGTGCTCCACTTGATGCCGTCGGGGATTTTGCACAAAGGCAAAGTCTGTGTTATCGGCAATGGCGTTGTTATTGACCCACCTTCGCTCGTCAAAGAGATTAACAGTTTGCGCGACCTCGGAATTGAAGTGACTTCTGAAAACTTGCTCATAAGCGATGCCGCACATCTGGTGTTTCCCTACCATCGGGTGCTTGATCAACATCGGGATGCTGCAAAAGGTGGTAATAGAATCGGCACAACCAAGCGCGGGATCGGGCCTGCTTACGGAGACAAGGCGGCCCGCACAGGGCTGAGAATGAGCGACCTCGTGCAGCCGGAAATCTTTGCCAAAAAGCTCCTGGTAAAGATCGAGGAAAACAACGCAATCCTTCGAGCTTATGGGGAGGCCGAAATCAGCTATGGGGAAGTACTGAGTGCTTATCGCAGCGCTGGAGATCTACTCATGCCATTTGTCAAAAACACCGTCATTTATCTCCACGACGCCATCAAAAATGGTAAACGTATTTTGTTTGAGGGAGCGCAGGGAACATTTCTTGATATTGACTTTGGCACCTACCCGTTCGTAACCAGTTCGAACACCGTCGCTGCGGGGGCCTGCACAGGGAGCGGCGTTCCGCCGCATCGAATAGATAAAGTTCTTGGAGTGATGAAAGCCTACACGACGCGGGTGGGGGAGGGCCCTTTTCCCACGGAAGACAGCAGTCTTGGTCAAATGCTCCATGAGATGGGGCGTGAATTTGGCGCGACCACAGGGCGTGCGCGGCGCTGTGGCTGGTTTGATGCTGTAGCAGGCCGGTATGCAGTCTTGGTCAACGGTGTGGATGAGATCGCTGTGACAAACCTCGACGGTCTAGACTCGGTCAAGTCCATCCGAGTTTGTATCGCTTACGAGATTGATGGCCGACGGGTTGAACTGCCCCCGACATCCGCATCCGAATGGCTGCGCTGCAAACCGATCTATGAAGAAATCGAAGGTTGGGCCGAACCATTGGACGGGCTTCGTTCATTCGACGAACTACCCGATAAAGCTTGTAAATACATAGACCGGCTCTCACGCCTCTGCGGAGCTCCTGTGCGTATTGTCAGCGTCGGGCCGGATCGCATTCAAACTCTCTTGAAGTGAACCAATCCCAAGTCAAACCACTCCCGCCAGGCATATTTCAAGTGCCCCAGCATATCGCCGTGATTATGGACGGCAACGGCCGGTGGGCCGCAGAGAGAGGCTTGCCTCGCATTAAAGGCCACGAAGCAGGAGCAGAGGCAGTGAAGGCTTGTGTTAAAGCTTGCGGAGAATTGGGCGTTAAGTATCTCACCCTCTACGCTTTTTCGACAGAAAACTGGAAACGCCCTCGCGAGGAGACCGAGGCTCTCATGGCTTTGCTAGAAAAATTTCTCCGAGAAAAAACCGATGAAATGCGTGAAAAAGATATTCGGCTTACGGCGATCGGACGGTTGGGCGACTTACCGCACTCGTGCCGTGTGGAACTCGAACGCTCGATCGCAGCCACATCTAATAACAAACGCATTACGCTGGTTTTTGCTCTGAGCTACAGCGGAAGGGCTGAGTTGGTTGATGCCATTCGGCTCTTGGCCACAAAAGTGAAGAATGGTCAACTCGATCCTGATGAAATTACGGAAGAAATTGTTCACCAACATCTTTATACAAACCGCTGGCCCGACCCGGATTTATTGATAAGGACTTCTGGCGAAATGAGAGTGTCAAATTTTTTGCTCTGGCAGATAAGTTACACAGAGTTGCACGTAACAAAAAAGCTCTGGCCCGATTTCACGGAGATAGATCTCATTGAAGCCGTGCGCGATTTTAACAGCAGAATCCGCAGATATGGTGCAATCTGATCTTATACTAATAGTTGATCCCGAGAGCGATTTTCTTGAGTGGGCGCAGGGTCAGTTGGAGAATGACCGCACACGTGTGCTCGCCGCTCTGGATGCGGAGACGGCCTATCAAATTTGCCTCAAGGAAAATCCCGACCTGGTCATAACGGAGATTAACATCAACCCCTTCAACGGTCTTGAATTGCTCAAGCGCCTGAGACAGCGCGACCCCAACGCGTTCGTGGTTTTATCAAGCGCCTTCAGCACAACACAATCAGTCATCGAGTCCATGAAACTTGGTGCCTACGATTTTCTGCGAAAAGAATCATTGCCGTTTAGTTTCAAAATTGTGGTTGATTCTGCTCTCAAAGCACGGCGTGAACTGCGCGCCGCCACGGAGTTCAAACCTCAGCTCACCGTCGAACAGCACCGCGATTCCATTATTGGCAAAAGCGATGCAATGCAGCAGGTGTTTAAACTCATCGGACGTGTTGCCGGCACTGACGCCCCCGTCATGATTACTGGCGAGAGTGGAGCCGGTAAAGAACTCATTGCACGTGCAATCCATCGCTACAGCCAGAGATCCAACGCGGATTTTATAGCAATCAACTGCGCTGCAATTCCCGAGAATCTATTAGAGAGCGAACTTTTCGGGCATGAAAAAGGAGCCTTCACAGGTGCGCATACGCAGCGCGTCGGGCGTTTTGAGCAATCCAATGGCGGTACGCTTTTTCTTGATGAAATCGGTGACTTGCCTCTGGCCGTGCAGGGAAAGTTGTTGCGTGTTCTCCAGGACGGTGAGTTTTCCCGGGTGGGAGGCAACGCAGCAATTAAAAGTGACGTCAGAATTATTGCCGCCACAAACAAAAATCTCGAGACGGAGGTGAGTGCAAGAGCTTTCCGTGAGGACTTGTTCTACCGTCTCAACGTCGTGCGTATCCACCTGCCACCTCTGAGGCAAAGGATCGAGGATATCCGCTTGCTGGCTGAATATTTTCTTCAAAAAATAAGTGTGCGGAAACACCTCCCAAGGCTTCGGCTTAGCGAAGAGGCTGTGCGTGTTTTGGAATCCTATCCATGGCCTGGCAACGTGCGTGAACTCGAAAACACCCTTCAGCGGGCATGTGTGCTCGCTACAGGCGAAGTGCTTTTGCCAAAAGATATTCCATTGGGTATTGCGAATTCAGCGAAGAGTGAGCAAACTCCTAATTGGCAGGTACTTGAGGATGTCGATATGGCCCGACGTGATCCCACAACTTCCCCGACAAAACTCCAGACGTCGTCACCCGAGTCTCGTGCTACCCCCACGTCTGATGGACTGACACCCGAAGCCGCTGTCCGTTACCTGCTTGAAAAAGCCATAGAGGATCAAACACTCGAGCTGCTGCCGTGGGTGGAGCAGCGGTTCACTGCCCTTGCAATGGAGCGCACAAAAGGGAACCAGATCCGCGCTGCCAAATTGCTGGGGATCAGCCGTGCAACGCTCCGAAAACGGCTCGAGCGATTCGGCATCACCAAAGAGAGCCTCAGGCACACATAAATGAAGCGACTCTCACCCAAGGCAGCTTCTTTACAGAATAGCAACCTTCCCTTTCCGGGGTGTACTTAAGAAATTACCCCCTCTCAGATCTCAACGCTGGCACGACACGGATGGAGAGTGTCGCCCACTTACAGGGAGTCAATACCGAACTTCCTCCTTTTGCGTTCTCTTATGGGATCTTACCCTGGTGTAATCAAGACGGGAAACAGCAAGGTAGGTCATCTCTTCAATACGCTCTTTCAAATCGGGAAGGGCTTTCTTCAGCGCCCTGTCCATGGCGGTATAATATGCTTTTCGCGCAAGACGGATTTCTTCATCAGACTTTGCGTTGGATATTTTATCAAGAAACCCTGCAATCTCTGGTGTCCGACGAAGGCTGTTTGTCGCCTCGCGAATTCGAACCCGATTTTCCATCTCAACACTGCAAAAATTAAATTTTGTGTGACAGATTTAACTTTCCCCTCCCCCTCAACCGCTTGGATATCCTCGGCACACAGGCGGAGGCCCCGGTGAGCACAAAAGCAAGAGCGGTTACAATTAGAGGTCTAAGATTTTTTGTGATTGGCACACCATTGAGTCTGGCTTAGAGGGAGATTTGCAGAGATATAAAGTATCAAAACACCAAAACGCCTTTCAATCCAAGGATCTTACCCTTCCTTCCGCGAATTCCTTTGTTTTTAAGAGATCAAATTAGTAACCTGTGCTAATTATCTTCTGCAAGGGTAATAAGAAATGCCGGAGTTGGTCCGATGAGTTTTTCGCGACGGATTTTTTTTCCTCGATACCAGGGTGATTTTTTACTACAGAGCCTGCCTCCAGGCGCACACAAGGATGAAGGGTGCGAAATTCGGGGAACCGAGCCTCTGCGTTGGCTGTTTGGCAACCTGAAAGAATCGGAGGGGCTTGCGACCCTGAATAATGAGCTTTGCAAACGAGCAGGTTCCGAAGGAGCTCTTGTTGGCACGGTGGATTACTCTGGATGTTTCACCTTTGGTATTTATGACCGCATCGAGATCACTCGGAGCGGCAGTTCGATCATTCATCTCTCGCCAGATCTTTCAGGAGGGGCAGCAGGAGAGGTCGTCGCCAAGCCGGGGCTTTCGGGCTATAAACGAATGGTGGAAATCGCTCAAGAGGAGATCGCGGCAGGTAATATTTACCAGGTCAACCTCTCGAGACAATTCGTAGTCCCTTGGTGGGGAGACGCTGCACCGCTTTACATAGCTTTGGCAAGGCGCTCTCCGGCTCCGTTTGCGGCATTCATTCGACAACCGGAGCGGACCGTCATCTCCGCTTCACCAGAGCTCTTTCTAAGGGTTCGCGACAAACATGTCCAAACCCGTCCAATTAAAGGCACTCGGCCTCGCGGACGCACAAAAGAGGAAGATATGCGCTTGCGGGAGGAACTCGAACACTCACCCAAAGAGCGAGCCGAACTGGTTATGATAACAGACCTCCTACGTAATGACCTGGGCCGTGTCTGCCTATACGGGTCGGTTAAAACGGAAAAATTGGCTGTTGTCGAGAGTTTTGAACAGGTTCATCACCTCGTCTCAACGGTCTCCGGATGCATCAACCCAGGGCTAACCCCCTTCGATCTTCTGGCGGCAATGTTTCCAGGCGGGTCCATTACTGGTGCACCGAAACTTCGAGCAATGTCTGTGATATCGGCACTGGAACCTTTCGATCGTGGACTGTTTACCGGCGCGATCGGTCTGGTGACATTTCGCGGGCAAGCTGACTTCAGTATCGCCATCCGCACTGCGATTCACAGGCAGTCTCCCAAAGCTGCTCCACACTCCGAAGAGGTTATCTACCATGCTGGGTCGGGTATCGTGGCAGACTCCTCACCAGACGCTGAGTTTGAGGAAACAGAAGTCAAAGCGGCCGGGTTTCTTGAGGCGGTCAGGGACTGCACGTGAGCCATTAGTTCCCGGGACGCAGCGCGCATGCCGGTTGGATGACTCAGACAAGCGTGCTCATTAAGTCTATCATAAACTCAGCATCTTCACTTGTCATTTCCTCCCAGCCTCCAGGCTGGCCCAACTCAGCAAGAAGCGCGCGCCCGGGTTCATCTTTTGTCATTCCCATCAGCACGGAAAGAAGGGCAGTGCGGAGTTCAGCGAGCCAGGGTGCGATCAGCCAGGCGTGTCGGATAACGTAGATCTTACTGCGGACAACGTCGCGCAATTCGCGACGAACAAGGTGGCTGAGATTATCAAAACTTTCGGCAAGAAAAAATCCAGCATCGGCGTTGGCTGAAATAAGTGTCTTGGCTACTAGAACATAATTTGGACAACGGATTATTTCGATATCAGACGGACCAATTCCGGATGGTTCAAGGAGAATGCGCCCGATCATCTCCACGTCCGGAGCGTCTGTGGCAGCAATCTTTAGGGGGGCGACAAAATCATGAGCCGTTCGGGCAGGATGAGAGGGCCGCACTGCAACGAGAGCTTCATCTGAGCGACCAGTTCCACGGGCCACCGGCAAGAAGCCTTTCTCACGGACAAGAAAGGCGGTGTCGAAAGCGTTAGCATAGATTATGTCGATTGCACTTGCGTCGAGAACTTTTCTGAGTGAATCAAAGTTCGTTTCCGCGGCAAGATGACATGGTCGTCCCAGGCTCTGCTGCAACAAAGTGTTAAATATGAACCACGGAGCGAGTTGTGCTGCATTGTGGTCAGGGCTGACAGCAAATTGAAGAGTCATACCAATCTCACGGTTTCGCTTTAAAGAAATGATCTCTGATCGAGGAGCATCGCCGCGTATAACCGAGCGTATTCCTCTACTTTTCTCCGATCCGGTTCCCGGCGCACAGACGTGTAGCCTGTGATCATTTTGTTTCTGATATTAGGAACTATTGTCGCGTAAACCCAGTAGAAGCCTCCGTCCTTACGCAAATTCTTGACGTAACCGTGCCATTTCTTTCCTGAAAGGATGGTTTTCCACAAATCTTCAAAGGCAGCCGCCGGCATGTCAGGATGACGGAGAATATGATGCGGAGCACCGAGAAGCTCCTCCCGGCTGTAACCAGACATGCGGACAAATGCCTCATTGCACATGGTGATAATTCCCTTCGGATCCGTCTGCGAGACGATAAGTTCTCCTGACGGGAAGGGCGTTTCAATTGACGTCACCACCACATTCCGGGTTGTTCCGTCAAAATAGCGCAGGGTGTGAGGGATGCCTGGCCCTGCAATGTCGTCCGGTGTGATGTCTCTAAGCATTGGGACTGCCAGAGTCGCCGGTCATAGTGAGGCACTAATTGCCTCCGCAGCCCGGCGTGTTTCGAGAAAAACGAGACCCAGCTTCGCACTTTCTTTCGCAACGACCGCGAGAACCGCCTCGCGTCCTGCGTCGGTGATCAGCACATACCCCTTACTTCCCTTTACCATGACCTGTTCGAGTTTTCCCCGAGCTAACTCCAACGCGGTGCGGGCACCAATCGAGAAAATCGCTGCCGACATGGCTCCAACGCGGTCTTCGTCAATTCCCTCGCTGAGCTTTGTGGCAATTGTTAGACCGTCCACAGACATGATCGCGGAAGCCTCGATATCAGCTGAGCTGCCGTTAAGATTTTGCAGAATAGTATTCAATGTATCAGTTTTCATATGGGGTTGCTTGGCGAAAAGGCTGAATGAGCGGATTTGAGTGAGAGTATAGCGCGAATTTGCTCGATTGATACCTCAATTTCGCTCCGCTCATCGACGGACTGCGGGCAAATGACCATGAGGAAAAATGAATCTCTCTCCAGGTTGAACCGGTGCAGCGCCACTTTGTCTACATAATTAATATCGAACGAGAGTGTGCTGGCCTCGTTTTGGCCGAGCAGCGCACCAGCCTGCTCCATTGCCCCACCGAGAACCGATCCGCACGCGGCTACCGCCTCGGCCTCGACTGGACAATTGTAATCCGCCAGCAGCAAGCCCGAGCCATCCGCAATCACCCCACCGTTGAAACCACCGCGACGACACATTGCTTCAAGCAGGGCAGAAAGTCGGTCGCTCGTAAAAACAGACTCTATTGACCGATCAACAGGGAGAGGCTCTACAAGGGGGGCTTTTTCTGTTTTTGGCTGATTAACCAACGGTGCTGTCGCGAGTGGAGGTTTGGTTGTGTGAGGTGACGTTAGTCCTCTTGCCCCTCCAGTTCTTTCTGCGTTAGGGAGTTGCGTTGGCTGGGCAGTCATTTTGCGTCGGCTCACAGCAGGTTCCGTCGGGAGCTTTGGAAGTCTTTGAGCGATTGTTTTGAGTTCCGAGTTCGCCTCAATGAGAAACGGTTTCCAAGTCGAATGCTCAATAGAACTACCCTGGCAGCTTCCTTTCGGAAGGCCAAGAAGTCTTCGAAGCATTTCCGCTGCTTCGTTTAGTTCAGAATAGTCGTGGAGGGCCATCAGTTGCCAAGGCTTTGTGCAGTGCCGCAAGTTCTCGCTCTCGGAGCTCAGAGGCAAGTTCGAGGAAGAGTCGCTTGATTTTCAAAGACGTATCGGTAAGGACTGCCGGAGCAGCGTCCAAAGAGGCTTCCTCGAATGCTGCGTCGTATGGAATGAGTGTATTAAACAAAGCCTCAGGCGGGAAAATCTCCCGTACCTGTTCAAGAACTGTCCTATCGTTCGGGCTCGTATCATCAAAAAGTGAGATGAGCACACCTTCCAGCCTGAGCGCTGGGTTAAACTTTTCTTTGATGTGTTCCACCACCGCTAAAAAAACAGGGACGGACTTGAGAGTCAGGGCACTGCAGTCGCAGACCAAAAGAACTCCCTGACTGACGGATAATGCCGCGTGCACAACCCCACCAATACCGGCTGGAGCATCAATAAGAATGTAATGAAATTTTGCTGACATATCGGCAACCACCTGGCCGAGCGAACCGTCCCAGGCGGCCTCCTCAAATAGAGGGATTTCAGAGGGAGCAACCTCTCCTAGGCCGAGAACTGTTATAGAACTGTCTGAAGCTTCAGCAAGGGCTTCTTCAGGTTTTGCTCGTTTTTTGAGAATATCAAATAGACCAAGTCGGGTTCGGTTACGCAGATTTGACGCAAGGGCCATCCCCCCTTGCGGATCAAGATCGATTAAAAGCGTCCCGCCTGCCATCCTGCCAAGACAGTAACCAAGGTTAAGAGTTATGGTGGTTTTCCCTACACCACCTTTCTGGCTCGCTACAGTAATCGTTCGGGACATAAATTTTGTGACGAGGTTTTTACTTTGGACTCTCGATTCGTTAGCTCTCCAAGTGGCATTTACTTGCTAAGGTTTGCCGTTTTACAATTTAACAAATTAACTGCCCCGACCGCCATGCTGCAACAAGCAATTCTGTGCCGTCACTCAGCGAGCCGGGAAAATCAAGGAGCCACTGTCGCGGAGTAAACTCAATAGGAAGCGTCAACCCGTTTAACGCAAATCCCGGATGTTTCGGACGAAGTATCGCGTCCACACCACCAACAACCGAAATAACCCCAAACACCTCATCCAGACTGGCAAAAATATTAAGCAATACCGCCGCCGCAGGCTTCCCGTTTTTGCCGTTCAACTTCGGCTGATCAAACAACGTTTTAAAACGACCGCTGTTAAGGAGACAAAGACGCTGCAGTGCGGGCTCTCCAGCAAGAGAGCGCCAGCGTGCATCGCAGAAAAGTCCGCGCACCATCAAAATAGCTCCTCCCACCTCCGGTCTTATTTCTGCAGTGCGCTCGCCCAGAGCCATGGTCTGAATTAATACGCTCGGCGGTATCTCGGCAAAATCTCCCGCAAGAGCACCGGCGATTTTGCGAAATCTCTCGGAACGTCGAAGCACGGCGTTGATACGCGCACGTAACTCCGCAAGATTAACGGGTTTAACAACGTAATCATCAGCACCCATTTCTAGAGCTTTGATCTTGAGATTAGGCCTGTCAAAGCTCGAAATGACAATGATCGGGACCTCAGAGTTCTTTGAGTGCGACCGAATCGCCGAGATCGTCTGGAATCCATCGTAACCCGCTATCCGGATATCTACCAATACTAAATCAATCGGCATCTCTTCAAAGAGACGCACCGCCGCCAAGCCATCAGTCGTTGTCGTGATGCGGAACCCTGCGAGACGCAGGTACTCAGCCACAGCGTTAAGTTGACCAAAATCATTATCAACCAACAGGAGATGGTATCCGCCAGAGGTCATAAGAGCGTTTTATTCAATTTAACAGGTCATTTTGCAACCCTTCAAGTAAGGATGTGCAGTTGTGGATTTTTTCCTCCGAGATCCAACCTTTAACACCTCCAGGCAGCGCCGGGCTGGAGTAAACTATTGTTCATCTGCCAGCGAGCGAGGCCCATTTACCCGTTCACAATAAGTCCCAAGCGCCGTCGTATGGAATCGGGAACAATATATTGCCATCCGCACAAAACAAAAGATGCAACTTTTCGTCCATACAACAAACTCAGACATCCTGACCTCTGGGGAAAACGGATGACCTGATTGGGCGGTAAAAGACGCGGAGATCTGTGCCTGGATAGCAGACTTCCGTGGCATTGAGTTCGGTGCACATGACCTCAAGAGTGGCGTCATGGATGGGGTTGGCCTGGCCATGGATTTCGACGC
>CALDSX010000052.1 GCA_937924445.1 uncultured Chthoniobacterales bacterium | reverse complement strand
GGTGTCGCGGCGTTTGTCGCCGCGGATGGTGATGCCGTTGATGGTGACGTCGTGCGAGCCGGTGGCCCAATGCCCGAAGCCCAGCGCAAAGCTGATCACCCCCGGTCGCACCGTCTGCGTGAGCACGACCCGGCCGTTCATCGGTTTCCGGAAATTGGGCGCGATGTCCCATTCGGCATCCGGATTGGTCGCGCTGACCACCCGCACTTCATCGCCGGTTTGCAGGCCGAGGGAAGCGGCGTCCGAGGGGTGCAGAAGAATGGCGTTCTCCGGCATGATCGGTGTGAGCCACTGGTTGGTGATCGTGCGGGTTTTGGTTTGGGTAATCGTGCGGTGGGTGATGAGCCGCAGCGGGTGACCGTCGCGCAAGGCGGTGGGTTCTTGCCCGTGATAGTCGCGGATGGGGACGTAACAGGCATAGCCGGGGTGTGTTTTGCCGGTGCCGGAGTGAATCACCGACGCGGTTTTCTCCTGATACAGGTTGAGGAGTTTGCCGTAGGGATGGGTGTGGAAACCGTCGGCGAAGGCTTTGTCGGCGTTCTCGAATCTCCCGCCGCGGTTGAGCACGTGCACGACCTTCGGCCAGAGTTCCTCGCCGACGATCGCTTTCCACCGGGCTTCGTCGAAAACCGAGGACGGCAGGGTGCGCCGGGCGGCACGGAAAATTTCCAGCTCGCGCGCATCGGCAGCCGGCACGGCTTTTTTTCCGGTGGCGTCTTCGCCGAAGGCGAGATTGCCGACTCCGCGCAGGTAAAAATCATCGGGGTGCCGAAGGGGCTTGCCTTCGCCGAATCCGTCGGGTCCGAAGCCGGGTAGTCCAAGTTTTTCCGCGATTCCCAGGAGCATCGCCTCGAGGGAGAGCGGCATTTTTTGGCCGAAAACTTCCACCTCTTCCGTAATGGGCGCCATGGCCGGTTGGCGCACGGGTTGGACCTTCGATGCCACACATGGATGGCTGCCTTGAAATTCCCAGCGTTCGAGGAAACTCAAATCCGGGAAGATGTAGTCGGCATACATCGAGGTCGAGCCGATCAGGATGTCGTTTGCGATGAAAAGCGGCAGTTTGTTGACGTCGCGCAGGATGGCCATGTTGGTCTGCCCGGCTGGCAGGGCGTAGGTCGGCGCGCCCATGTAGAGGATGAGGGCTTTGACCGGATACGGATAGGCGTCGCCGAGGCTGGGGATGATTTCTTCGTAAATGTCGCTGGCAAGCGGATACCAGTTCCGTTTGGCGGGATAGCCCTCGAAGAGAGAGGTTTTTTCGTAGGCGAGATCGTGGCGGATCGAGCTGATCCCGAAGCCGCCGCGTTTGCCGGGATGGGCCTTGAGATCGAAGGGACCGCCTTTTGCCCCCATGTAATCATAGGTGGAAGCCGCGATCATCCCGCCTTCATGGTCGAAGTTGCCCAGGAGCATGTTCAGGCTCATCCAAGCCAGGACGTTGTAGAAGCCGTTGGTGTGCTGGGCGGGACCGCGGTGGATGTCCACCGCCACGCGCTTGCCGTGGCTGGTCAACTCGCGGGCGACCGCGACCACATCGCGCTCGCGCACACCGGCCATTTCGCACCATTCCGACAGCGTGTGTTCGCGGGCCGATTCGAGCAGAATTTGCAGACCGCTTTTGACCCGCGTGCCATCGGGCAGCGTGCCATCCACGAAGAGGTCGCCCGTGACCGCGACGTTTTCATCGTCGGGATCGAGCGCCACGGGCTGCCCATCCCGCATGACCAAGAAAAACTTTTCGTCGTAAGTGATCGTTTTCTTTTTGTCTTTCGGATCGGGCACGGTGCGGGACTCAGCGGTCGCATAGCCATGATCGGCGGCGCGCACAAATTTGCCCGGTTTCCCGTCTGCCCCGATTTCCACGAGCCAGGTGGCGTTGCACCAACTTCTCTCACCGGCGGCTTTGGCCGCCGCTTTGTTGGCGGCGGAGAGAAAGGATTTGTCGTGGCGGTCGTTTTCGAGAATCCAACGGATCATGGCCAGCGCCAGGGCCGCATCCGTGCCCGGCTGGATCGGCAGCCACCAATGCGCTTTCGAGGCCAGCTTGCTGAAGCGCGGATCGGCCACGGCGATTTTGGTGCGCCCGTTGGCGAGCCCTTCGGTGAGGCGCACCGTTCGGTTGGGCGGGCCATAATTCGCCTCGAAAAGATTCGCACCGACAAAGAGGACAAACTCCGAATGCTCGGTATCGGCCATCCAGTAAAACTTTTTCCCTTCGGCGAACTTCCCGCCCACCCATTGTTCGCTAATCGCCTTGCAAGTGAAGTAGAGCGATCCTTGGCAGACGGTGGTGTGGCCGTGGGCATTGACTGTTCCAAAGGCGTCGGTGAAACGTTTGTAGAAATCGCTGCGGCCCCCTTTCATGCGGCCCCACATGACAACAAGCTGATTGTTTTTGGGGCCGAGATCGGGGTGAGCAGGGTCAATCAGTTTATCGAGGTGGTCTGCATATTTCTCCCTAAAAGCATAGAGCAGAGCCGCTTTCTTGGTTTTGTCTTTCTCATCCCAGTAGGCCTTGATGTCCGAGCCCATTTCCTTCATTAATTTGGGATCGGTCACGGTTTGGAGCTTGCGGAGACCCTCCACCTCACGGTCTTCTTCTCCTGGAACTTTTTGAAAGAGTTTACCCCCCTCGACAATTTCGTTCACGGCTTGTTCGAAAGGAATGCTGATCCATTTGTTTTCGCCCCGTTTACCTGCCCGCTTGAGGACTTTCCGCAGCCGGTAGGGATCATAGGCCGTCTGCAATCCCGCCTGGCCTTTGGGGCAGATTGCACCGTCCACCCGTGCAGCATCGTCTATAGTTGCGGAATCGGGAAGATGCGGAAGAAGCGTCCAGGGACTATATGGATTGCCATCTATCTTTGTGACGATGCCGTTGGTTATTTTGACCTTTATTCCGCAACCGGTATTGCACTGCAGGCAGACGGTGTAGATTTGGTTTTCAGGCAGAGGCCGTGGGTCTGGCGCATCCGGTCGTGAGCTGTTAAGGATAGCAGATTTTCCGCTGCCCTCCCCTTTCCTGTCGAGGGCAGTTGCCGTGGCGGCCAACGGTGAGGACATGAGGCCAAGCAGTGCTCCTTTGCAGAGAAAATCACGCCGTGATGAAGCAAGGGAAGCTTCTTTGTGCTCGGCCTGGACCTGCGCAAGGGGAGAAGGAGAGAGTTTTTGATCGGTCATGGATGGTTTTAGTTATTGGGGTCGCTAGTTTTTGCTTCGTCCGGTTTAGGATCGAAGACTGAATGGGCGAAAAAGTTAATCCGACGGCCGATGACAAATATAGCCATCCCCATGGCCACAGTGAAAAGCCCCACCCAGTATTCCATCGGGGTGGCATGATAGATGTAGCGGAGACGCTCATCCTGGAACGCCTCCTGAAGACCAGCAAGTTCGCCAACAGCTTGTCCCGGAATGAGAACGTTCAAGCGTGCGCTGATAAAGCAGACCGCCACGAGGAATGCGGCTATGGTCCAACCAAAGCGCCATTTTGAAAGGAGAAGAGCGAGCGGAATGAGCCCCCCGACGAAGAGATGGACGACCCAAAAAACCCACCAATAAGGACCAAATAGAACGAGGCGGAGAGCCGGGGCATGGATATAGGGATTCCAAAGAGTGATGGAAAACTCCGCAAACTCGAAAACAAAATAGCCGATGAGTCCAAGCAACACCACAAGGCGTAGGGTGCCGATCATCGCATGTTCATTTTCAAGTTCTTCCCCTGAAAGTTTGCGGTCGGCGGAAGCCTCGATGAGCACGCGGGCCAGCAGAAGCAAGGAGGAGCCAGCTGTAATGGCAGAAAGGAGAAACATCATCGGCAACAACGCACTGTGCCAATACCCTTTTGCATCCACCACACCGAAGAAGGCGCCACTCTGGCTGGGGAAAAGAATCGAAAAAACAACCCCGAGACAGACGAACGGTTTGAGCCAGTAGTTACCTTTGGGTCGGTAACTCATCACCCAAATGATACCAGCCAGGACGAGGAATACGGAATACATCCACGAATTAAAGGCCATCATACTGGTAAAGCTGGGGTGGAAAAAGATATTCTGGAATCGGGCCAACTGACCAAGATCAAGCCAAACAGCAAAAAATGCGGGAAGAATTGTCGAAACGGCGAGCACGATCATCTGACGCAAATTTTTTTCGTCGTGAAACCCTTTCCAGCCAAAAATGTAACCGAGCCCTCCGAGTAGAAATGCGCCACCGGCCATGCCCACACCATGAAAATAAATGCCAATCCAGAGCCCCCACGGCACGTAGCTACCATAGCCTGCCGGGAGATGGCCTTCAAGAAATCGCTGAATCAGCCCCATAATCCCAACAAGGGAGAATATTATCCAAACCACCCAGAGAATAGGGCGCCATGGAAGCGTCACTGGGAGGTAATCAGTCTCAGCAACATTCCGAATGCTGAAAGGTTTGACGAGGGGTTTGAGCGTATCGTTCATAGCGCGAATTTAAAAATCAGGCGATGTAAAAAACGCGAGGTTTTGTGCCTTTGTGAGGGAGGAGGGTGTAAGTGGGCTCTTTTGCCAATGTCTCGCTTACCAGGCTTTCGGGGTCATTAGCGTCTCCGAAAAGGTTGGCACGACCGATGCAGGTTGTGGAACAGATCGGGAGAAGACCGACTTCAAGTCGATGCAAGCAGAAGGTGCATTTTCTCGCATTCCCCATCGGGGACTTATGGTGCGACCGGTCCCATGATTTGGCGAGTTCATGATTCGGTATGTCCTCGTAGGCCATGTGCGGATCAGAACCGCAGAGGGGGGAACCTTGCAGTCGAGAGGCCCCCTCGGCTTCCGAAGCGGTGTAGTACCGGCCGAAATCACTTGTCCGAGCACCGTAAGGACATGCGGTAAGGCAATACCGGCAGCCGATGCATTTGTCATAGTCAACGATTGTCACCCCGTCGGGTCTTCGCCAAGTGGCTTTCACAGGGCAAACAGGAACACACGGCGGCTGTTCGCATTGCATACAGGGGCGTGGGGTGAATTTAAGGCGGACATTGGGGAATTCTCCGCTCTCTTCAGAGGTTACCGGGCGATAAACGACACCGGGTGGCAGATGGTTTTCTGCAATGCAACCCACCGTGCAAGCATGGCAACCGACGCATTTGCGCTGGTCAATAATCATGACCCATTTACGCTCTTCGACCGGTTTCGTCATTGCTTTGTGGAGCTCACGCTCCATGCGAAGGAGAGGATCTTCCTGGGTTGTTTGAGGTATAGATTCAAGCGGAGGAATCTCCCGAACTGTCTCCGCCCCAGCGGGGTCCGATGATTTCTTCGGCAGCCGATCTTTGAAAGCGAAGGAGGCGGTAGTCGCAACACCTGCCCCGACAAGGGCGACGCTGCGGGTGAATTCTCGGCGATTCATTTTCATCTGGTTGAGATTGATGTATTGCGAGGGTTTTGGAGAAGAGCGCTGCGAATGCCTTTTTTGGCCTTTCGCTTTTCAAAGGCGATAACATCTGCCAGCGAGGTGTTTCTTAGTTGATTACACAGTTGCTGCCGAATGGGTTTCCAGAGTTTGTGCGAGGGGCAATCCCTATCGTCACTGCAACTTTCCAGGCCGAGCAGACAGGCGGTAAATTGCCCTTGTCCATCAACGGCCTCATTGATATCAAGCAGTGAGATTAGCTCCGGCTTACGGGCGAGCCACACCCCTCCTTTGTTTCCCCGCTTCGACTCAAGTATTCCCGCACGAGCCAGGCGGTTTATCACTTTGGCTAGATAGGAAACCGGCAAATTCGTGCACCGGGCGATGTCACGCACCTGGGTGACCTCAGAACTATCCGCGATGCAAGTAAGGGCTTTGAGAGCGTAACCGGTGGTTTGCGAAAAGGCCAGCATTACCAAAAAAGTTTATCTGTTGGAACTTATAAACAAAAAACACCCACAGATCAACTTAAAAAAGAGCTGCGCATCATTTTTAAGAAGATACACAACTCTTTTTTATATAGACACCTCAACCCGACTCTAAAAGTTTTTAGTGGCTAACAATCGACCTTTTCTTTACAACACACTTCGGGATATTGAAAAATGGACCGCTGTGCAACTTGTAAACAGGCAGAGATGTGGGGATGAACCTCGGTGATGAGTTATTGGCGGCGGGAGCGTTCGCAACGCTTATTCCGATCATTCTCGCTGGAGCCACATTTTTCAAAGGCCGGTTCGACTTGCACCCCGAGCTGGCGCGCAAATCGGCGCATATTCTTCTGGGCTTGGGCACTCTCGCGTTCCCCTGGCTTTTCACGTCACCTATACCCGTGTGGGTTTTGTGTGTGGCCGCTGTTTTTTTGCTGGCCGCTGTGCGGCATTTTCCGGTATTGCGTAGAAAATTTGGCGAAGCTCTCGGCGCGGATCGTGCCACGGCGGGGGAATACTGGTTTCCCGTTGCCATTGCACTTGTTTATGATCTCGCCGGAGGCCGCTGCGTCCTCTACATCGTGCCGGTTTTGATCTTGAGCCTTGCTGACGGACTGGGTGCGCTCGTTGGCGTGCGCTATGGAGCCATGCGCTACCGATCTGGGGAGGGATTCAAATCGCTTGAGGGAAGCACGGCGTTTTTTGTGGTGGCCTTCTTGAGCACGCATATCCCTGTTCTTTTAATGACAGAGATTGGTCGGCTTGAGTCGCTTCTTCTTGCGATCCTCATCGGCCTATTGGTTATGCTTATGGAAGCTGTCGCTTGGCGTGGGCTCGATAATCTTTTCGTTCCATTGCTGGCTTTTTTTCTTCTTCAGACCTCCCTATGGCTTAGCGCGGTTGATCTCGCTTTCCGTCTGTTTCTTTTGCTTGTGCTCTCCGCCGCAGCGCTTGCCCCAGGCAAACGCTCACCACTCGATGGCGATGCGCGCGCCTTAGCACTGATTTTCTGTTTTATTTTTTGGGCTGTTGGAGGATGGCACTGGCTGCTTTCTGCCCTTGCGCTTTATGCGGCGGTGCTGTTACTTCCCTCACCACCCCCTGAAATTCAACCTGCACGAAACACTTTGGCAATTCTTCGCGTCATGTCAGGTCCAACGATTTTTACGGCCGCGTTTCTCTCGGGATGGAAGCCTGCCGCAGACGCTTTCTGCCTTACATTCGCATGTCACCTCGGTAACGTTCTCGCTTCTCGCGGGCAGACTCTTCGCGTGACTACCTCTCTACTGCTGTCCCTTCACCCGTTGGTGTTTGTCCCGGCGTGTGGCCTAGCTGGTTTTATCGTAATTTATCTCCCCGGGCTTTTTTTCTCCGGTGATATCCCGGCTCGTCTATTTTTTTCAGGTGGAGGCTCAGCCGCGCTGTGTGCAAGTCTGTTTTTTGCATCTCGTCATTTCGACCAACTGCGGTTGCACCGTGAGGCAATACTGGCTCCCGCGTGCGCTTTGCTTGCGGCAGTTTTGAGCTGACCCCAACCGGAAAGGGTGGTCAAAAGAAACATTCAATAGCTCTTACACCCGAGCTATTTTAAAAGTTCTTCGATTTCTGTTTTTTTCAAAAACGGGCGAAAAGCAGGGTCATTTTTCATGAAATTAAAAATGTGCTGTGATGAATCGGCACGGATTTGTGCGAGAATTCGTGCTGCTTTGGAAAAGTCACCCCTCCGCATAGAAAGGTAGGCGTCCACCCAGCGTGTATCGCCGACGCGAAGCGTTTCGGCCTTTTCCGGCAAATCAACGTCGGCGGTTTTTTCGAGTTGGAAAAGTGCCTCGATAACCCCGACGACGAGGGCCGGTTCCACGGGCATTAGTCGCAGGCGCACAGATTGCAAAGCCTGCTCGGCCCCCGCGCGGTCGCCTTCAGCCCTAAGGAGCATCACCAGTGCGAGATGAGGAAAAGGATTTGCCGGATCCGCAGCTAATGCTTTGGAGAGAACTCTCAATCTGTTCTCAGAAGGGGTAAAAAGGGCAAGCATTGTGGTGGCCTCGGCCACACGTTGACATTTATCAATCGAGTTCTGCGCTGCGAGCATAGCGAGCCGAGTGTTGCCGGCTTGTAAGGCGCGGGTTGCTATTAGGTAGTCCAACGAGCCGATTTCCGGTGTCTCTTTTTGCAACGCTAATAACATTTGCAAAGATGTGTTTGCGTCCGGTGCGGCAAGTGCTGCGTTCAGTCGACGTATAATTTCATCGGGCAGTGCGTGATCGGGATGGAGCACTCGCATCCTTTCTTTGATCTGTTTTTTGCCTTCTTTCTCGGCAGCCCAGTGCCCGATAAGATAGCCAGAGAAGAATAAAACGGCCGAGAGGCTGGCCAGTAGCAGTCCGAAAAAACCGAACAGCCGCCCCCTCCACCGGGGAGCGGTGCTTTTTCGACGATGTTTTCTCTTGCGATAAGCAACGACACGTGAACTACGGATGAGGTTTCGTTCTGCTGCCCAATCCTCCAGGTTGTCTTTTGAATGAAACTCTGTTTCTGAGGTCTGAAAAGGGATTGTCTTGTTCTTTGCAGGGCTACCCGTGCTGACGGTTTGGTCCTCCGGGTGCACTTTCTCTACATCTTTTGAGGATTCTTTTTGAGTTACACTCGGGTTTTCATCCGGATGTGGAACTTCGTCCTGGGCCACATCAGGTTTGTGCCGGTTTTGACGTGGTTGCGGTGGAATCCGCTCGAGGGCGCGAGATTTAACTTGATAATTTTCCATGGGGCAGATCCTGCAGAGTATCGTTTGTTACACAAAAAAGTGCCTGCTGCGCACCTTTTAAGTGTCAAATAACCCTTGACGATTGTTGCTGACAAACCGGAGAAAGTCAACGGAGTGCCCTCGCCCGCTTTATTCACACCGTTCGTAACGAGGCGCAGAGATCCCGGCGTGGCAAGGGGCAGGCGGAGAAAGCCAACTAGCTGTAAGAGCACATCCTGCCCGAGGAGCGAGCAAGCGCAGCTCCGCCACAACGGAGAGCCAGCCCGAGAAAAACGGGTGTGGGAAATGCGAGCTAGACACAGGAAGACCAAAAAAATAACAGAGCAATGATGGCATAGAAGAAGTCGCGACAGCCTACCCCCTGGAATACCCTTCAAGCTATCGAGTTAGGGGGAGCTAATTGGTTTTCCGTAAGCGGTTCGTCGTGGTTGAAAAGAATCCACGTTTTATCAGCCCTTTAGAATGGAGGCGACATCCGGAGTCCGGAATTTTTTAGGTTATTGAATTTCCCAACCACAACCGATCTATTCGCTATGTTCGAAGCCTATGCTTGCCGGTCTCCTTGGGCCTCTCCTCAAGGGTGTCTTTTAAAATCTCGGGAGATTTCTACATCTTTTGGTCCCCACATCTTTTCGATAGCCCTAGGTGGAAAGTGGGTCGATGCCTGGTGCACAAGCCCGTTCTCGGAAGATGAGCGAATCTCAATGAGCCCCCCTGGTGAGGGGGAAATTCTTGAGGAACAAAATGCCCCAAAGGACGGGACCGATTTCGTAGGCAGACCAACGTTTCTTAAAAAAGGCCGTTCCTGGTTTCATTTCGTGGCAGGCAAGACGTTAGACCCGCCGACACGAAGCTCGACGAGGCTTTCATCAGCCAGGTGCTCCGCTGCCGCCCACACATGAGAGCCAACACGGCGTCGGCAGTGGTTTTCGTCGTCGGCCAGGCATGAGTCTGTTTCAATTTGAGGAGCCATGTTTGGCTCTCCTCGATGAATTCAAGTTGTTGAGCGCCTCGTCGCAGAGTTCAATCATGCACGCCTAGATTTCGATTGGTGCGCGCCACCAACGCTAGTTCTCGCCGCCCTCTTACCAGAACCAGCCTGACTCAGGTTCGAGCCCCGAGCGTTCGATGAGTGATTTAGCAATCGTTTGGGCGGTGGGATCACCTATTGAGATGCAATTCAAAGCCAGAGCGATCTGCGCCTGCCTTCGCCGGTCGTGAGGCTCAAGCCAGTGGTTGCTTGCCAGGCGCATAATAAAATCAAAGGCGAGCTCCTTGAACCTTTTTTCGTTAAAGAAAAAGCTCCGTCGGTAGAGGTTAAACACCGCAGTGTGGCTGAGAGTGTTTTGTTAAAGTCTGTCGTTTTTTTTGCGCTGTTTCGATACCACTTTTCAAGCCATATATCCGTTACCGGTATCACAGTGACTACCATTTCGGACAGGGCAAGATTTGGAAAATTCCCCAGATTCAGACGTCGTGCCTGTAATTTGCCAAATCGGGCGGCAATGGAGAGAGAGATGAACTCACTTGGTTCTCCGCCAGAGAACCGCGGCCAAAGCCCGGATGCTAGCCTTGCTTTGAGCAGCCCGCTCATTGCCTTCTCGAGTTCGCACAACGCCAGCAGCTCTTTGTTTTCATAAATGTCATCACCCATACATGCAGCCAGGAATAAGGGTTGTTTTCATAAGGTGCTAGAGGCTGGGGACGCGAGAGCTTTGGATCGTTCGATCCGAATACCCACGGATCGAGTCTGAGCGAGAATAAATTTGCGAACCGAAACCGCCACCCAAGTCACGGCGAAGCGGTCCAATATCCCCTGCGCCACCTCTTCGGCGAGAGTCTCGATTAATGCCCGCTGTCGGGCAGCCACGATCCGCCCCACCTCGGCAGCAACCGCTGTATAATCCACCGTGTTCGATAATTCATCCCCAAGGCCGGTCAACGGAAAGCGGGGTGTCAACTGAATATCGAGTTCAATCCGCTGCTCAACAGCTCTTTCCTGCGAAGTCACACCAATATGAGCCCAAAGGGTTAGTCCTTCGATAAAAATAAGATCCGAAACATTCATCTAGAGGAGGCTGCAGATTTTTTCATTCATTTCTGGACAAAACATGTTCGATCAAGCGTGCTGTCGGCTGGTTTAGCCTCATCCGCAGAGCCTGCTCCGGCAACACCCAGACATACTCCTCCGCCTCGTCATTGAGCACAACCAGCGACGAGTCTGACACGGCGGTGTAGTTTAAAAGCAAAAAATGAGCGGGACGATGAAATTCCACCGGCCGAATCGCATCCTGAACCATAACAAACTCAATGTTCCGCAGTCGAAGCCCTGTCTCCTCAAATAACTCCCGTTCGAGGGCTGCTTCGGCCCGCTCGCCCGGCTCGATCTTGCCGCCAGGGATGCCCCATGTTCCTGACCATTTCTTTGTGCGCACCAAAAGCCAACGCCCATCTGCATTTCTTACGAGGGCTCCAACTGTGGCTACCGGCAGCCGGTTTACTGCAAAGACAAGGCGTAGCACCCGCGCCGCCCCGGCGATTGAGGGCACAATAAAATCTGGTTTGGCAGCAAGAAGCTTCTCATCCGTATCAAACCCACCCAGGACAGTGCAGGTCAATACCCCCGCCGCACGTCCGGCCTCGATGTCATGCACCATATCCCCAATGAAAACTGCTTCCTGCGGTTCGATCTCGCGTCGCTGAAGCCATTCTCGGAGAAATTGCGCCTTGTCTCGCACTCCGGTGCAGACCTCGGCAAAAAACTCACGCACCCCCAACCCGGCGCTCTGACGCTCGAAATGTAGCGGATGAATAGAACTAAGAAGCACAGTGCGGAGGCCGTGCGACGTGCATTCCTCAAGAAACTCCCGAGCTCCCGGCAACAACCGCACCCGGTGTTGAATCGGCACAAAGTGGCGGTGATACGCCTCCTCGAGCTGATCCATCGACGCTTGAGGAGTGAGTTCCTTCCAGAAACCCTCGAAAGGCAATCGAAACTTCGCACGGAATTCATCCCGGCTCAGCGACGCCACCCCTAAATCGTTGAGCACGAGATTTGTCGCCTCAAGAACCGGGGCGAGATCATCCGCAAGCGTGCCGGACCAGTCGAGCAAAACCGTTGTGATCATGTCTCCAAATCGCGCCACGAAAAGCCCTCCTGCGCAAGATTTTTCTTTAAAGCCCTGTAATTTTATTGACCAATGCTCCCGACAAAAATTGTTTAAGTTTATTGTGTTGTTTGCTTTTTGGCGTGGTGTCGTTTTCTTTGAGACAGCGTAACTGCTCAGGTAGCCGCCCGCCTTGGGGCGGCCACCTGTGAGTGAATGGCGGGACGCACGCACCCGACGCATGGGCGAGACTCACGAGGTGTTGACCGCTGGCACGAAGGGGGTGCCGAGGAACACGCGCTGCAACGCCTCCAAAGCGTTGAG
>CALDSX010000051.1 GCA_937924445.1 uncultured Chthoniobacterales bacterium | reverse complement strand
TTGCTCTTTGAAATACCAATCGCGCCGCTTTTGCCAAGATCCCCGACTGCCGAGGCCCATACCGGTCAGGATCCATGCGGAGCCTATGTGATTTGATGGCACGACACTCCCTCTTTTTTTACTTCAATCGCCGTTTTCGGGCTAACCACACCTCAAACGTCCAATACAAGTGATCTTCTCATGTATTGATCATCATTTTCTGACGTATATCCTGAGGTCCGCTGTTTTTTTTATCTGATTAGCTCAAACTTTTCACACCCAAAACCGCCTATTGCGAGCCTCTTTTTTTCGTAAAAAGACAAGGGATCTGTCAGACATGAAAAACCACTTTTTCCAAAATAAACCTAAAGAGTAAGCCACTCGTCCCGGAGCATAAGAGCCTCTACAGTGCATCTGCTTGAAACGATGCGCCCGAGGGTAAATGCTACAGCCACCAACCTGTTACAAGGGAGACCACCCAATCAGGGAGTAAGAACTACTTTGATGGCTCCGCCACGGCGACCGCGAGAGATTTCAATAGCCTCAGCAAAATCGGAGAGCGGAAGACGGTGGGTGACGATCTTGTCAGTGCGAACAAGACCGCGCTGATGAAGCGCGATGCATTCGGGCCACATCCCTGGAGCACCGAGGCACCCAAGCACGGCAATTTCCTGAACGACGAGCGGGTCGAAATTGACGTCGCAAATTTCTCCAGCAAACAACCCGGTCATCGCTATGCGCGCTCCAGGCGCTGCAATGGACGCTATCATTGGCCAGACGGATTTGCGTCCGACGGCCTCAATAACCGCATCAATCATCTCTCCATCCGTGGCATCGCGTATCTGTTGCACAACATCGCCATCGTTATAGTTGATTGCCAGGTCTGCGCCGAGCCCAAGTCCGGCCTGCAATCGTTCTTTCCGCCCGCCCACTAGTATAACTTGTTTCGCGCCATAGGCTTTGGCAACTTGCACCGCAAAAAGTCCAATTGGACCAGGCCCCATGACGGCGACGCGGTCGGCAGGAGAAATACGGGCTTTTTTCGCCGGGTTGACAGCAATGCCTGTCGGCTCGATGAAGGCAGCCTGCTCGTAAGAAAGGCCGTCAACTTTATGGAGAAAGAAACGCGGGTAACTAATGTATTCAGCCATGCCACCCGGCTGTTTCAAAAGACCAGTTTCACTGCGGTTGGCGCAGAGATGGTAGTTGCCCGAGAGGCAGCGTTTGCATGTGCGGCATCCGATCGAACACTCGCCCACAACAGCGTCGCCGGGTTTGAAATCACCTTTTGCGTTATCTCCCACCTCTACAACTTCGCCACTCCACTCATGGCCCGGGATGAATGGATATTTAGCCATGCCAGAGGTGATGTAGAACATGGTGCCATCAAAGAGTTCAACATCAGTGCCGCAGATGGCGACAGCTTTGACTTTTATTAAAACATCATCCGGGCCCGGTTTGGGATCGGGAACGTCTTCGTAGCGGGCGTCTTTAGCGCCATGGAGGCGGATTGCTTTCATATAATCGTTGAGCTTATGACTGGGGGTTATTTTTAAGTTAATATTTCTAAATACGTTGGTCGTAAATTCATCAAATCTTATTGACCCAAACGGTATGAAAACAGGCAACCGGAGTCCTTGCTGTGGTTAAGGGCAGCTTCATCGAGACCATATCTCGAAGTGGTTATAAACAAGGTTTCGTCGGAACCAAAACAGCAGGATGTTGTGTGTGGACAGCCGGTGTCCACCTTTTCAATTAGGTGTCCATCTTTTGGATCCCAATGGCAGACAGCCCCCGCACCCCAGTGTCCGACCCAAAGAGTGTCGTCTGAGCCAATGCACATTCCATCGGGGATGCCCAATTCATGTGGAACTCGCACGACGGTTCGCTTTTGGCTGATCGAGGAGTCGGAGGCATCGAAAGCAAAGGCCCACACTTCGCGTGTGGGTGAGTCAATGAAGAACATCGTTCGCGCATCAGAGCTCCATGCAAGCCCGTTCGAAATGGTGAGATCGGTCAGCACAGGTGTCAGAACCGACCCATCAAGCCGGTAAAGCGCACCTGCGCCAGCTACTGAACCATCATTTGACATTGTCCCAATCCAAAAACGCCCTGCCGGGTCAAGCTTGCCATCGTTGGCTCGGTTCTCCGGCTTATCGGGCTCGATTGCACAAACAGTTTCAATGATTTTACCAGAAACCCAATCAACCCAAGCAATGCGCTTTGCAAAGGCGACGAGCAGACGTCCGTCTGCGTGCGGTGCTGCGGCACAGACTGGCTCATCAAATTGTCGTGTCTCCAGCAAACCAGTTGTCGGTGTGTAGGCATGGAGCTTGCAGCCTGTCAGGTCAACCCATAACAGGCGCCCATGCGCTGTATCCCAAACAGGCCCTTCGCCATGGGCACAAGGAATATCAACAATGCGAGTTGCTTTCTTCATGTTTTTTTATGCGACAAAAATTGTTCTGTGAGTTTATTAGGAGGGTGGATGAGGGTCGAGTGAACTGCGGAAATAGGCTCTATTCTCCGCCAATTACCTTTGAAGCGTAAGGTTCACGACTTACAAGGAGGCTGGTCATACCCAAATCGGCAAAAATGTTTGCACCCGTGATGCAGGAGGAATCATCCGACAATAGGAAGACACAGCACCTTGCGATTTCTTCCGGTTTAATGAGGCGGTGTCCGGGTATGTTTGCGTTCCAATAATCAATGCATTCCTTTTCACTCGGAGCAGCATCAACGATTTCTTTCCATATCTCGGTTTCACAAAGGCCTGGAGAAAGGATGTTAACGCGGATTCCAAAAGGGGCAAGTTCTACGGCAGCCGCTTTACTGAACCCCACCATACCATGTTTGGCAGCATCGTAAGGAGCTGCTCCGACCAAAGAGGCATGAGTATGAACACTCGCAATTTGAACAATTGAGCCACCGGTTCCCTGTCTTCGCATCTGACGAGCGCAGAGTTGAGTTAGCAAAAATGAGCCGGTAAGGTCAACGTCCAACACACGTTGCCATTCGGCGGGAGTTATCTCTAAAAATGGCTTCACGTAGTTGACTCCGGCATTGTTGATGAGGCCATCAATCCGCCCAAACCGCGACAGTGTGCGGATGACTAAGTTTTCCAAATCCTGCGGTTTGCTCATATCAGTGACCACAGCCTCAGCTTCGCTACCCAAGGAGCGGATGCGACTGGCGACCGCCTCTAGTTCATCCCTAGAGCGAGCGGCAAGAACAACGAGAGCACCTTCTGAAGCACAGATCTCGGCCATCGAGATACCAAGCCCCTTACTGGCTCCAGTAACGATAAGAACTTTCTTGTCGAGCTTTTTCATTGATGATAAATTTTTCTAAATGAAGATGTTCTTTTTGTTAATCAGATGAAACTCTTTTTTGCAAGAGGCATATTTCGCAAAATTCTCGCACAAAAGTGCGTTAAGGATCGCATGAGAATTTGCATTTATGATGACAACCAGGCCGAAGTGGCAGAATTGGCTGTTCGTCGGCTGCCGCCAGACTCGGAATAGCAGACCCTGCCTAAATTTCTATCCGAGCAATTTGAAATCGTCGGAAAAGCTCAGTTTTCTTTTTTGGGCTAGTCGAGTTTTCTGAAGAATGGATTAAGCCATCGCTAGAGCGGCGGGTAAGCCTGCCGCAAAAAAGGGGATGACTGTCGGTTCAGTACAAACCGCAGCCGCCGACTCTGTTCCTAGAGAAATGCCCGAAACTGAATTTCTCCTCCAAAAGGCGCGAACTAATGGCATCGTCTTTGTCTCACTATAAATCGTTGCGAAAGTAACTGCGCTAAGCGGCAGCATATTGAGTCGTTTTGAGTTGGAAAAACGAGCGGACAAGTTTGGTGTTTTTCTGAATGGATCGCATGATGTTAAGCATGTTGCGTTTCATGGCTTCTTTGTT
>CALDSX010000050.1 GCA_937924445.1 uncultured Chthoniobacterales bacterium | reverse complement strand
CGCCGACATCTCTTTCAACCGGCCTTGCGCGTTGCGCCAGGCCCAACGCTGGCAGAGTTCCACGCTGAGTCGCGAGCGACACCACTCGGGATGTTCGTCCAGCAGCCCCCGGATCCAAGCGATGTCCGCGCCGTTCAACTGGCGCCCTTGCATCACCAAGACGCTTGTCATGGCGAGCAAGATACGGCAGGCCCCCCTGGTGAATCAGCAAAAAACGAACTTTTTTCTGTTGCGTTCGGGGGGGGGGGTAATCTATTCTTCAGTTACTGATGGTCCCATGGTGGGACTACCTGAGCAGTTACGTCACAAGAAAATAAGAGTTTCATACATTTAAATCTTTGCAGGTTTTCTCGGAACGAGTGGCTTTCTATTTGCTTTGGATCGCGGATGGAAAGCCTACTCGATTCAAATTTAGCATGTCACACGGCTGCCTTTATTTAAAGGCCGGGTGTATACTCCCCCACCTCAGCACGGCATCCGCCTGATTTTGAACCAACATGTAATGAGCGAATCTGTCGCACGCGAGGCTCGAAATAAGTCAAAAATCCCCTTTCTCAGCGGCAGAAGCGTCGCAAGATCCTTTGCCTTTTCTCGCTAGTCTAAACAGGCAACCCTTGTAGAAAATCGGGACCCTCAGCCGCGTGAGATTTTACTGCGGGTCTGTGCTTGCCAGTCCAAAACAAATCACTATTTGAGTCTCTCAAATGTACATCGATCAGTTTGATGTCGCCGAGTATTCAGCACTTATTTCTTGGGCTACTTTGTCGGCGGCGTAAAAAATCGCATCCACGGCCTGCTTGAGGCGTTCCTCTCGGATACAGAGAGGTGGCATTAAGACAATGGTGTCGCCGATTGGGCGCGTGAGGAGACCCCGCTCACGCGCGGCCAGGCACGTCCTTACCCCAGCCAAGGCGGAAGGCGGGAATTTCTCACCAGAGGTTTTATTGCGGACAACGTCAACACCTGCGATCAAGCCGCACTGGCGGCACTCACCTAGCCAAGGCGACTTCTTCTGGGCTTCAGCAAGAATTTCTCGCAGAATAACGATTTTTGGCTTGAGCTTTTCGAGAGTCTTTTCCTCCTCAAAAACGTCAAGTGATGCCAAAGCAGCCGCACATCCAAGTTGATTTGCAGTGTAACTATGGCCATAAAAAAACGTTTTTGACTCCTCCACCGATCCAAGAAACGCCTGAAAAATACGTTCCGTCGTTAACGTCGCCGCGAGGGGGAGGTAGCCACCCGTGAGTCCTTTAGCAAGGGCGACAAAGTCTGGCACAACTCCCTCATGCTCACAAGCGAACATCTTTCCCGTCCGACCAAAGCCGGTCATTACTTCATCGGCAATCAGCAGAACCCCTGTTCGGTCGCACCAACTGCGCAAGCGGGCAAGGGTCCCCTCGGGCCAAAGCCGGATACCCGCTGCACCTTGCACCAGCGGTTCAATAACAATAGCCGCAAGACGCGATGCATCTTGAGGTGGTATTGCCTCGATTTCCTCCACCCCAGTGAGCCGCCTAATTGGAAAGTGAATCATTCCAAATTTGTCATGAAATCGGCCTATACCACCAAGACTGGAAGCTCCAGTTGTGTCACCGTGATAAGCAAATTCGAAGGCGGCAAATTCCGTCCGCTGTTCTTGTCCTGGGGTTTGTTGCCAATATTGTGCCGCCATTTTCACGGCGCACTCTATCGCTGTCGAGCCGTCATCTGAGAAAAAAACTCTCGTTAGCTTTCCACCAGGCCAAAGGTCGCAGAGTCTGCCTGCAAGTCTCGCCGCTGCGGCATGGGTGCAGCCCAAAAACGAAGAGTGAGCCACTCGCTCAAGTTGTTTGACGATAGCGTCATTGATGCGCTTGTGGTTGTGCCCATGGATGTTTGTCCAGATGCTCGAGTTGCCATCAATGAACCATCGCCCATCCGATGAGCGGAGCATCTCGGCCTGTCCTTCCTCGATGAACAGAGGTTCATGTTCCGGCGCACACCAATCCCTCATCTGGGTAAACGGATGCCAGAGGCGGCTTTTTTCCAGCGCAACTAGCTCAACATGACTTGTGCCATGAACTTCGGACCTCATTGGGTGAGAACTGCCCGACGTGCGTCCTTCACCAATTGCTCCACTTCTTTTAGCTCGTCCCATGATGCTCGCCTCCGTTGATATTTGCGCTGGATTAATTCTCGTAAATATTCCAGATCGGCCAGCAAAGGCTGCTCATGATAGCACCAATTGTCACAAACTGATGTCCGACTCTGAATACGCCATTTGGCAGCGTGGCGAACCGCCCGCACTTCCCTCCTGGCGCCATCGGCATCAATCACTTTCCATGAATGTTCTTTAGGCATTTTGAAAACCTACTGATAGCAAGGTGGCTGAAAATTAAAAAAAATCAAAAACTTGACTTTGGTTAAGATTGCGCGATATGAAACGTTCGTTCTTCTAAAAGAACTTTTCTCTCTTGGACTGTTTCTCTCTGAGCAGCCGTAGCTCAATTGGATAGAGCATCTGACTACGGATCAGAAGGTTTGGGGTTCGAATCCCTACGGCTGCGCATCCTTAAAAGAAACAGACTATGCGCCTAACAGACTGTTAAAAAAACTCCCGAAAGTCAGGCAGGCATGATAGGAGAGAAAAATGTTTGAGAAGCGAGTTGTGAGAGAAGAGCAAGGAGAGTTTTGGATGCCACACAAGCGGGTCGTGGCCACGCGAGGGCGGGGATTTTACGCTAAATTCCAACGAGACATTGGCCGAGATGGGATTTGCCCAGAAAGTGTGGGTGTTGTGCGAACCGAGCTACCGGGAAGCCAATCGGGGAGGAAGGCCCGGGATTGACACGGTGGTGTATTTCAAGATGCTGATGGTGGGATTTTTTGAAAACCTGGGGGTGGATTCGAGCGTCATTGAAGTCAATGCCAGCCTGCGGAGTCTGGAACACCGCAACACCGAGCAATCCTATTGGAAGTATGTCAAAGGGTTGGAGCTTGAGGCGGGGATGGATCCAGAGGACGGGGAGGCGGTTCGACAAAAAGAGGCCGGCAAGAAGCACCAGCAACAAAGACTGGAAAAACCCTCATGCCGAGGACGCCAAGGTGGGCCAGACCAAGGACGGAGCCTGTGATATGATTTATAAGCCCGAAGCGGTGAGCGATCTGGACACCGGAACGATCGTGGCGG
>CALDSX010000049.1 GCA_937924445.1 uncultured Chthoniobacterales bacterium | reverse complement strand
TGATCGCAAGAGTGCGGGCGACGGCCACGCGCTGCCGCATTCCGCCAGAGAGTTGGGCTGGGCGGCGGTCGGCGGCATGGGTCAGCTTGACCTTGGCGATATAGCGGGCCACATGCTCATCAACTTGCGTTTTCTTGAACTCAGGAAAGACAGATCGGACCGCCAGCTCGATGTTCCCTTTCACAGTCAACCACGGCAGCAAGGAGTAGTTCTGAAAGACCAGCCCGCGATCCGGTCCAGGCTCGCGAACTGTTTGTCCTTCGAGGAGGATTTCTCCAAAATCGGGTCGAAGAAGCCCGGCGATCAGGGACATGAGCGTGGTTTTGCCCTGGCCGGAGTAGCCGACGATGGCAACGAACTCGCCCTCGGAGATGCTGAGATTGACATCCCGCAACACCAACGTATTGCCGAACGACTTGGAAACTTGGCGCAATTCTAGAAAGCTCATCTTGTCCTTTGTTCTAGGTCCATTTGTTCCCCTAGGCGGTTTTGAAGCGCGACTCCGCCAATCCCATGAGCCGATCCAGGATGAAACCGATGAGGCCGATGGTCAGGATGGAGAAAATGATGTTCCCGTAGTTGGCGTTGTTATATTCATTCCAAAGGAAGGAACCGATGCCGGTGCTGCCGGTGAGCATTTCCGCCGCCACGATAACCAACCACGCAATGCCGAGCGAAAGGCGAAAGCCGGTGAACATGTAAGGAAGGGTGGCGGGAACCATCACTTGGAAGAGCATCCGGGCCCGCGAAAGTTTCAGCACCCGCCCCACATTAAGATAATCCTGCGGGATGGCGCGCACACCAACCGCTGTGTTGAGGACCGTCGGCCACATGGCGCAGATCGCAATGGTAAAGAGCGCGCCATATTCCAACGCCTGTCGCCCGGCGCCGAGAAAAAGCACCATGCCAAGCGGCAGCCAGGCCAGCGGGGAGACCGGCCGCAGGATCTGCACGATGGGATCAAAGATACGGGCGAAGGCGGGCGAGAGGCCGAGGCAGAAGCCAATGGGCGTGCCGACGAGGATTGCGACGAGGTAGCCTTTTACCACCAAGTTGAGCGAGTAGCCGACCAAGAGGAGGATGCCCTGATCCTGCTCCCCCCGCTTGGCCAAGGGCTCTAAAATGTAAGGCTTGGCAACCTCCCAGGTCTGAACGGGGTTGGGCAGTTCGGGTGCTACCGTGACGCTGAGAATGCTCCAGAATCCCACAAAAAGGATCACTCCCAGAAAGCCGCAGATGGTATTGAGAAACAGTTCGCGAAGAGAAGAGTTCATGCGAGGATTTCGTGGAGCGTCATTGTTTTATTCCTTGCGGGAATGAATCGAAAAACTCTTGGCATAGGCTTCCAGATCCCCAGCCGGGTCAAAGGTCACGCCGTCGAAAAGCGTGAACGGGGAGTCGTCGCGGGTGCGGTCGGTTATGCCGAGTTCAGCCATGGCTTCCTCGTAAATATCGGGGCGCATGACCCGGGCCACGATGGCTTGGTAATCCACGGGGCCTTCCACCATGCCCCACCGGCGAAATTGCGTGAGCCACCAGAGTCCGTATTTAGGCTGTGGGTAATTGGTGTTGCGGATCGAGAAGTGCATAGGATGCGTGTCTTCGACCACCCGCCCATCGCCGTAATCCATCTGCCCCAGCATCCGGCCAAGAATGATGTCTTTCGGGCAGTTGATGTAATTTGAGCGGGCGATAATTTCACATGCCTCGGGGCGATTGGCCATGTCGTCGAGCCAGACCGAGGCTTCGTGAATGGCCTTGAGAATCGCCTTCACCGTGCGCGGATGGGCTGTGGCCCACGCCTCATCAAAGGCCAGCACCTTCTCCGGGTGGTCCTTCCACATGTCCTGAGTTGTCACCGAGGTGAACCCGATTTTGTCCGCAATGGCGCGGGCATTCCATGGTTCCCCCACGCAAAAGCCATCCATCTTGCCGACTTTCATGTTGGCCACCATTTGTGGTGGTGGAATGGTGATGAGGGAGACATCAGTGTCGGGATTGATGCCGCCCGCTGCGAGGTAATAGCGCATCCACATCGCATGGGTGCCGGGTGGAAAGGTCATTGCAAAAGTCAGCGGGGAACCTTTGGCCTTGGCTTCATCGACGAAGGGTTTGAGCGCAGCAGGGTCGGAGGTGACTTTCCCCTTAAAACTATTAGCAAGGGAGATGCCCTGGCCGTTGCGGTTCATCATCCAGGGGATGATCATCGGACGCACCGGTTGCCCCGCCAGCCCCAGGGTGGAGGCAAAGGGCATCCCGAAAAGCATGTGCGTGGCCTGAATATCTCCGGTCGAGAGCATGTCGCGAATGGCGGCCCAGCTGGCTCCCTTTTTGATCGTGGCCTCGATCCCATACTTCTGGAAGAACCCCTTTTCGTGCGCGATCACGATCGGGGCGCAATCGGTGAGGGCGATGAAGCCGAAAGAAACCTTGGGTTGCTCCGGTGGAGCCTCCGCCTGGGTGGTGGTGGGGTTTAGGAGTATGGGAATGAGGGCCAAGAAAATCGCTTTGGGCGAATTTGTTAGCCATTGTTTAATTTTGCTCATGTGGTTGGTAATGGTCATCGGGTTGAAATAAAAAAAGCCACTCTCCAGCCCCTGCTGGGAGCAGGGTCCATAGAGTGGCTTCGTTGCCGTCTGTTTGCTTTTCGTCTCCTACCGTTGAAGACGAACGTAGATTAGCAGATATCGTGCCAAAACGCACCGATTGTTGGTGAATTGGCATTTTTTTTGCTTGTTGGGAGGGCGTGCATCAGCAACCCAGCATATCGTTGAAGGACTTGCCCGTGACCTGTCGTTCGCTCGCCTTGGGGTGGCATGTGGCGAGTCTGGAGGCGGAACTGCAGGAGATTGCTCATTTGGAAAGCGCGATCCACTACTTGGCAGCAGGATTGGAGTTGATTCATCATTTCCAGCGTGAGCGTGGAGCCTCTTGCCTTTATTTGGGCTCGGACGGCAACGGGCACCGTGAGGCTCTCGCCCAATACCGTGAGGAATCGGATCGGCATTTGCTCCGTTTTTTGGCGAGTTTGCCGGACATTCCTGAGGAGGATTGCCAGCGTTTGAAGATCGGCTTTCGGCAAAGTGCGAACCTCGCGCTTGTGCTTGCCCATCTGGCGGAGTTGGTCCCTTTGCGAGCAGAGATCGATCGCTGCCAGTCGCCACGCCATGTGGCCATTCATCGCTACTCCGCTCTGCTATCAGGGATGCTTTCGTTTCTTTTTTCGACCTCGGAATCGCTCCCGATCACCGGCGAGGTGTATCTCTATGTGGTTCTTTACTACCTGGCCGAGACCAAAGAATTTGCCGGGCAGGAACGAGCTTGGGGCGCGCTGGGGTTGGAGTCGGGGGGATTCCAGCCGGATGAACAGGCTCGTTTGCTCGATTTGGTCGAGCGACAGGAAGAAAGCTTCCATGTTTGCCAGCAATTGGCACCCGATCTCTTCGAGTCGTGGCGTGACGAACTCACCTCCGCCGAGCTGTGCGTCGAGAAACTGCGTCGTTATGTGAACACTTCTGCTGGTCGGCACCCAGCAGCCCGGGTTCCAGCAGCAGGAGAGTGGTTTGCTGCGACAACGCGGCGCATGGATGTTCTTCGCAAACTCGAAATCCAGCTCTTGCAGAAATTGCAAAATTCCTGTCTTAAATCCAAGGATCACGTCGAGCTGCGCCGCAAACAGCAGCCAATTGAGGCGACCCTTGATCCTGAGAATCTACCCCGTCCGTTGGGAAGCCATCTACCGCCACCGCTCCGGAACTTTGGACCGCCGACGAACCCGAGCGTTTTGCCTACTGGGGTGGAAAACTCGCTGGCGAATTTGTTGGCCGAAAATACCCGCCGCCTCCGTGAAGTGGAAGAAGAGTTGACCGCCAGTCGTCAGGCCATTGAGGAGCGGAAGAACATAGAGCGGGCCAAGGGGCTGCTGATGGAACATCGCGGCTTATCCGAACCGGAAGCCTACCGCCTGCTGCGGGACGAGGCGATGAGGCGGAGTTGCAAAATGAGCGAATTGGCGGTGCGGGTCATCGAAACCGCCGCCTGCTGGCAAAAGGGGCAGATTGGATTAGGAGCGAAAAAAAGCTGAGGTGCCAACGTGCCAAGTAAAACTCTTCCTTGTCCTTATTTTCTGGCACGCTAATTTTGTCTGATGACTATCTGCCACCTTTATCTTTCCCCGGGCCACAATTACCGCGGGCATCATGGTGGCCCGCCGGGGGATCATCCCATCGAGGAAGTTCCCAGTGTTGAGTGCGTGGCGGGTCGGGGGTTGGTGGGCGACCGGTATTTTGATTACAAACCGGATTTCAAAGGGCAGATCACGTTTTTTGCCTGGGAAAATTTGGTGGCGATGTGGGAGCAACTCGGCCTCGCGCCGCATCTGCGCGACCCCTCCGCCACACGGCGAAATGTTGTTGTCGAAGGACTCGATTTGAATGCGCTCATCGGAAAGGACTTTTCTCTCCAAGGCATCCGCTTTCTCGGAACCGAAGAATGCAAGCCGTGCTATTGGATGAATGGCGCGATCCATCCGGAGGCGGAAGCGTGGATGCAAGGACGCGGGGGCCTGCGGGCGAAAATTCTCACCGATGGAATTTTGCGGCTGGAGGCGACGCGCACGTTGGCGGCGGTCCTCTTGGCGGGCGGCCAGAGCACCCGCATGGGCCGTGACAAAGCATTGCTGGAAATCAACGGCCAGCCTCTCTGGCAGCGTCAGGTGGAATTGCTCCGGAAATTTTCATCGCACGTCGGGATCGCCACGCCGGTTGCGCCTTCCTGGCTGGGGACGGAAGATTGTTGGATTCCGGATGAACCCTCCGTTCAAGGTCCGCTGGCGGGCGTGTTGGCGGCACTGCGCTGGGCGGCCAAAATCTCGGCCGACCACCTCCTCGTCTTGGCTGTGGACATGCCCTCCATGAAAATCAAACCGCTCCTCACCTTGCTGAGAGCCTGTCGTTCCGGCATCGGCGCCGTGCCCGTAGATGGTGGGCACTTCGAACCGCTTGCGGCGATTTATCCCGCCTCGGCTCTCCCGGTGCTCGAAGCCGCCGCCGCCGCGGGCCGATGGAAAATGCAGGACGCCATGCGATCCCTGGTGAATGCCGGTGCCATGCTCCCGCAGAAGTTTGACGACACCAGTGCTTTTTGTAACGTGAACACTCCTGAGCAGTTGGCAGAATGGTCAACTTCAACATAACGACTCTTCATGATTGATACTTTCGGCCGCACCATTGATTACCTCCGTATTTCGGTCACCGACCGTTGCAACGAACGGTGCCTTTATTGCATGCCCGAAGGTTACAAAGGCTGGGCGCAAAAAGTGGAGCATCTTCAGGCAGACGAAATTCTGAAGATTGTCGAAGCAGCCGCGCAGATGGGATTCCGCAAGTTTCGCGTCACCGGCGGTGAGCCCTTGGTGCGCCAGGACATCGTTCCTATTCTCGAAGGCATAAGGGCCTTGCCCGGGGTGCAAACCTTGGGACTCTCGACCAACGGCACCCGGTTGGCGCAACTCGCCCCGGCTCTCAAACAAGCTGGCGTGCGGTCGCTCAATATCTCTCTCGATGCGCTTGATCCGGTTGTTTACCACGCAATCACAGGTGGCCAACTCATCAATGTTGTTCGAGGGATAGAGATTGCCGCTGAGCAGGGCTTTGAAATTATCAAACTCAACTGCGTCCTTATACGTGGCGTGAATGAGTTCGAGTTCCTCCCACTCATCCATTTCGCGGCAAAACGGGGCATGCCATTGCGTTTCATAGAGCTAATGCCCGTTTCTCGCGCGACATCCATCGGGCAAGACCATTTCCTCTCCATACAGGAACTTCAGCGTCGCCTCAGTCTCCACGGCATACTCCTCCCTTTAGATGACTTCCATCTCGGAAACGGCCCGGCGAAATATTTTGAATATCGGGAACCGTCGCTTGGCATTCCCGCCAAAATCGGATTTATTGGGGCAATCACAACCCCTCACTTTTGCGCTTCGTGCAACAAATTACGGCTTACGGCTGATGGAAAAATCAGGCCATGTCTCGGTCGGTTTGGCGAGATTAATCTTCTCGAGGCTTTGCGCGCGGGTCTTAACCCCGGGGATGCCATCAGAGAGGCTATCAGCAATAAACCAGAGAACCACGAATTTCTCCAACAAAATGGCGATGAAACTGACGAGGCGGGACTGGGGCGGCCGATGACAGCAATTGGTGGGTGATGCAATGAAAGTGCTTTTTTTTGCCCAGGCTGCGCAAGCCGCTGGCTGTCGAGAGGAAGATTGGAGTGTTGACCACCCGATGACCGTTGAGGAGTTTTGGCAGGAAGCCATCAAACGACATCCCGCTCTCGCAGACCTGCGCCTAGTCTGCCGCCTCGCTTCGGGGATGAATTACTTGGGGCCGGACGATAAGCTTGATCCAACGCAGGATGCCGCTGTGCTTCCCCCGGTTTCAGGGGGGTAGGTATGAGAGTGTATGAGAAATTCACTGTCGGTTCGCTAACTTAGAAAAGCTCGGCATTGTAATCATTTTGATTTTATGGACACCTTGCGTCCGCACTGTCATATCGAACTTGTCCATCGCCCTATTCCGCTTGAAGAACCATTTTCCTTCAATAGACAAACCAACGGCGCGACCGTCGAGTTTCTTGGACTCGTGCGAGCGGAGGAGTCGGGAAAACCGATCGTATCGCTCAGCTATGAGGCTTATCCCGAGATGGCTCTCAAGGAAATGTTCCGTCTGGCTGAAGAGGTCGCCTCCCGCTTTCCGGTCAATTCTATCGAAGTCATCCATCGTGTAGGGGTTATTCCTGTCGGAGAGGCTGCGATTCGCGTCCGAGTGGCATCGCCACACAGAGCCGAGGCTTTCGGTTTTCTCACCGTATTTATGGACCGCCTCAAAGAGGATGTTCCGATCTGGAAGGTCGCCGCAGCTGATTTGGGGACCGCTGCCGAAATTGCCGCGTCAAGGTTATGTCGGGCAGATAATGTTCCTCACATCCAATCGCCTTCCAAGGAGACCGTATGCCAGGGCCGGGCCGGGGAATTTTCCCCTCCCGCCTTTTCGATCGAAAGCGTTCATGCCTTGATAGACTCCAACGTTCATCCACACGCGCCCCTCAAGATGCCGGTTTCAAATGTAGGAGGGTCAGTGAGTGCCTACGACGTTTTTGCCACCGCAGACGTTCCTCCATTCTCTCAAAGTGCCGTGGATGGATATGCCATCGCGATGCCTGACAACTCCGCAACCTCCCAATGTGAAGCGATGACCTTCGATCTTGTGGAAAGCATCGTTCCGGGCAATTTGAAACAGATCCATCTCAAACCCGGACAAGCAGCGCGTATACTCACAGGGGCGATTGTGCCGCCCGGGGCGACTCACGTGGTCCGGCAGGAAGACTGCAAGAGCCAGGCCAACAACATTGTCTTCTTTCCTAACGCATTATTGAACAGTGAAAAACAGATCAGGGCCAAAGGAGCAATTTACCGTTGCGGAGAACGAATTCTAACTGCCGGCACTGAAATAACCCCCGGCGCCCTGGCTCTTTTGATCTCCGCTGGTGTCACATCGGTTTCGGTTTTTGCTACGCCAAATGTGACCTACATCGCTACCGGCGACGAACTGCTCGAGGCAGATACGGATTTTCAGCCCGGAAAGATCAAAGACAGCAACGGCCCCATGATGGCGGCGCTGCTCGCGAAAGCGAGCATTCCCCTCCAAAGACTCGGGGTGTCAGACGATCTGGCAGAACTGCAAGGTGCTATCGCTCAATTCTCGGGCGATCTGTTACTGATTTCAGGTGGCTCAGGTCCTGGCGACCGGGATCACTCTGCCGAAGCATTGCGACGTTCCGGATTCGTTATTCACGTCTCTCGCGTGGATAGCCGCCCGGGACGACCGCTCATTTTTGCCACACGCGGTCGACAAACGGCATTTGGGCTTCCTGGAAATCCACTCTCTCAATTTGTTTGCCACCATCTATTTGTCGAACGAGCGCTAGCGAAAATGATTGGCAAAAGCCCCCGACGATTTTTGTTCGCGAGATGGGAAGGAGAGGAGCAAGACCCTGATCCAACCGACACGCGTCCGAAGTGGACTCCCGGAATCGCGTGGCTTGACGGAGCGATTCTCAAAGTAAAACCACTCCACTGGCGACATTCCGGCGACCTGTCTCCTCTCTCGGTCGCTAACACTCTCATCCGCGGCACACCTAATATTTGCGGAGAAGTGCAGATCCTTCTATTCGGCAGCCTTTAGGATTCCTCACCCGCTAGAATGATCTGTCGAACGTCGAATTTTTAAATTTGCCTCTTGAGGACTTATTTTGAATGCTCCAACCAACATGAAATCTTTGAGTCACATAGATGAACAAGGCGCCGCCAAAATGGTGGATGTCGGGCACAAACCTCTTGTTGAGCGTAAAGCCACAGCTGCGGCAACCTTATTCTGTTCTCCAGAAACAATCCGACTCCTCTGCGATTGTGCTCTCCCCAAAGGTGACGTGCTCGCCGTTGCGAGAGTTGCTGGAATCCAGGCGGCAAAAAAAACTCCTGATCTCATCCCCCTTTGTCATAGTATTCCGCTCGAAAGTGTGTCAGTGGATTTCCAGGTTGAAAAAGACCAGATAGAACTCAAAGCCACCGCCCAAACTACCGCCAAAACTGGAGTTGAAATGGAGGCTCTGACAGCTGTTACCGTTTCCGCGTTGACATTAATAGACATGATGAAGGCAGTGGATAAATCTCTGCGGATTGAAAATGTGCGTCTAGTTTCAAAGGAAAAAACTCCCGCACCCTCGCTCTCCTGCGCCCAGAATATCTTATGAAAATTGGCCGACTCACATTGAGCGACCGCGCCTTTGCGGGAATCTATCAAGATCTGAGCGGGCCTGAAATTGAGCGGATCGTTCGGAATTGTCTTTACCCCAAGGCAGAGTTTATCGTGCGCCTGCTCCCGGACGACCGTCGTCAAATTGAAACTGTCCTTTGCGATTTGGCCGATCATTCTGCCTGTCCCCTCATTTTGACAACTGGCGGAACAGGTCCATCATCGCGAGACGTGACTCCTGAGGCCACTCGTGCGGTCATAGAAAAAGAACTGCCCGGTTTTGGTGAAGTCATGCGTGTATGCACTTTCCCAAAAGTGCCCACCTCTATTCTTTCACGCGCCACAGCGGGATTGCGTGGCTCAAGCCTAATAGTTAACCTCCCCGGAAATCCTAAAGCCATTGGAGAATGTCTCCCAATGTTGGCACCTGCGATTATCGAATGCCTCGGGCATTTGTCGAAAAATAACACCACTCAAGAATCGGGTGCCTGATTTCTTAGGGCTCTACTCCGCTCGTTAGGACGGCAATCCATTTCATACCTCTCTTGACTGCGTTTCTGGTAATTTGTGATTGGAACATGCTCCGTAGGCATAAAAACCTCCGACTGTTTTCCACATTGCCACTCTCATCAAAAAGCGCTTCGGTGATCGCCGACGCCACCTCGTGCGGAAAAGCTCTCCGTCTCGGCTGGTTTGATAGCCACAAGGGCTACGCAAACATTGAGGAAAATGCCAAAGTCATTCTGCGTTACTTCCAAACAGAGATGACCAGCGAAAAAAGGGGATAAAAACTAAAAAACTTCGGGCAATGCAATCGGTAGGAACATCACCCGTGGCACTATGCAGTTATCACACTACAACTGTTTTTCTCAGTCAAAAAAATTAACTTGCCTCTGCTTGAGGAGTAAACATCAAGAAACTACTCATCATCCTTTAGACGCACGCTTGGTAATACAAAAATGCCCCAAATCAACACCCCAACAGTAAAGGAAATAGACGCATAGGCATAGTGACTGAGTTGAACGGCAGGCATCCAATCCGCACTCACGCGAGTTGCCATTGCCAGGAGAACCAAAACCACCATAATCAACACCGGCCAAAGGGTGAAATAGAATTTTGCGCTTTGTCCGCTGTGCCCCAGAATTACTCGGGTAGCAATGATGAAAGTTAGCAAGGCAAATCCGCTGATAAACAAAAGATGCACAAGAGTGAATCGCCTTTCAGGCCAGATTGCCATCAAAACATAAGCCATTTCTAGAGACAACAGAGCAACGCGCAACCCAAGCGCAAGGCTCCCCCCACCCCTCATTGCCTTGTGGAATGGCACTTCGCGCACAAAATAAATCACAATCCCAAGCGCCCGAAACGCGTTGCCCAGGTGCTCGAATCGCAAGGCTTCAAGCACGAAACCGACAAGAACTGTGACACCACAAAAAATCGCGAACGCCGCACTGGCTTTCCAGCCGGGTGGCAGGGTTAGTGATTCAGGAAAACTTTGCCGGTTGGAGAGTCCAAAGAAACGAGGCAAAAGAAACGCCCCGATTCCCATGATAGGAAATATAAGGTAGCCTTGGTAGAGTAATAAGCGCGAAAGCGTGATCGTCCATTCAGGTAGCGCCGCCGCGGATGCACCTGCGACGATCTGCACCGACACGCCAAAAATGGCAGAGCACAACCCAAGCAAAACGAGCACAAACCCTGGTGGCGGATTGTCTTTACGAAATAAAAACGCCCGTGTTCCCAGGAGCATTGAGAGAGCCCCAAGCATGAATAGAAACAATTGGTCTCCCCAAAAAGTCTGTTCTGTGGCGTGAAGCAAGGTGATGCAAATCAATCCTGCTGCAAAACCGATTGTCTCGCAGAACTGAAATCGGGGAACATCCAAAAGACGAGGCAATGCCGTGCCAAGAAACCCGATGACAAAGGCCGTTAAAAAACCTTCGATCATTATTCGGGCATGGATTGTCCCCGGGTAAGATGGGCTAAAGTGCCAGATGTAAAATGGCCAGTGTAGAACTCCGTAAAGTCCGATTAAAGTTCCAAGCGGAAATAACAGCCGAAAAGGCTCGCCCGACGCCACCAACCGCCAATAGGAGTCCTCCGCCACCAGACGAGCGGTGCGGTTAGTTTTTCTGCAATGCCGGGCTGTGCTCCCTGAAGCCTCGGACAATGATGTTGCCACGTTCATCGTTGTTTAAGAAACTGCGCTATGGATGTCATATATTTAAGACTTAAGAATCAGCGAAAATAAATTTCTGAAAATAGCTCTGCAAAAACATAAGAGTATTTCGAAATAAGAAAAGAATTTTGACGCCAACACCTCCAATCTAACGCCGAAAAAGCCACAATTCGAGATCTCGAGGTCGCCATGCAAGGCAACCCCACAAAACGCAGTAAGATTCGCTTTGCAGTTGTAAAGGCATTCTTCACTTGTTGGCTTCCCCAGTCACACGCCAATAGCCTCAGCAGATTTATAGCGCTTGCATATTGGACGGTGCAACTCTGGATCGAGTTACCAACCGCAGTGATGTTGCCCTACTGATCATCAAACTTTCCAAAACGCTTTACTCAAGGGAACATGCCCGGGGTAATCTTATTGGAGCAGGTTCAGAGGACGCACGCAAAGGCAACGCAGAGGCACGAAAATACAAAAGAAAATTTTTATTCTTCGCATCTTTGGATCTTCTTTTGAGGAGCGATCCTGCAGCCCATTGGCGATGTTTCGTTGCGGCTTTATCAGAAGCACTTTGCCGACTTCTTTGCAACGATCCAACGGGAGATTGTTGCGTCATCCGCTTTGAATACTTCCACCAACAAGCCTTTGAGGCTTCGGGTGGTGAGTTTGGATTTCTCTGGATTTATTCCCTAATTCATCAACTTACGCTGTCGACCGCCTGCGTGCCCCTTCGGCTCGATTGCATATAGTGGTAAGAACGGGCTCTGTGCCTGAGTCACTTTGCCAGCCTCTGCACGCGGCAGAGCTTACTCGGCTTATCAAACATGGATACTGCTTCGAAGTCTGAATTGGAAAAATAACTCAACTTTCGAAAAATAAACCGACCAAAATCTGAGCTGTGGGTTGAAGGGCGTAAACCGCTCTGAAGTTGTCATCTTCAGCGCTTATTGGTCGCAATCTCCCCCGTCGCACTCTTCGGAGAAAATAAAAAGGCGACTTGGGGAGTAAAAGAGTGAACCAATGAGAGGTCGGAGATTAAGAGAGTTGATACTGTTGGTGTGAAAAGAATAACTTTCAGCGTCTCTCCACCTGGATCCGAACAGGTGCACTTGGCGTTTGGCCGGGAGGAACAAGGGCGCTAGAAATGATGAGTGTCGATTTTTCTGTGGGATCGCTCATGGCCAGCTCAATGCGCCAGACAACTCCGGAAGGATCAGGGGATGTTTCCGAGGTGACAACGCCTTGGTTATTGAGGCGAGCTGGACCGAGAGTGAGCGTCTGACCTGTGCTGTTAATGATCCGCGTTATTTTTCCGCCACGCAGGTCACGATCAATAGTCATTTCAACTGTGCCACCCGCGGGATCTTGACCGATGAAAGTACCGGTCACAGTTTGTGGAAGAGTGATGTGCGTAACCTGCGCTTCCCGCACCTCGATGTGATCCCGCTGTTTGCGAGGCTGGACAAGATTAGGATCTGATCCCCGCAAAATAACTTCGTAGATACCAGTTGAAAGTTTTTTTGGAGCCGCCTCTGCTTTTATTGGAAATGTGTAGGGGCTAGCCTCGGGGCGGACTCCTTTTTCCTCTGGCAACGCTTCGATCATTTTAAACGTGGCTTCGGAATAGTCGGAGGTGTCAGCCCCAGTAAAGGCGATCTCTCCTGATGCTCGCGCGAGTCGGATAAGGTCGGGGTAGGTGTCAAATGAACTTTGAGTTATTTCGATGATTTTTTCTTTGTACCCAGAAGCGTGGATTGCGATTTTTACAGGGAGCGATTCGGCGGGAGCAATTGGTAACCGGATAGTTCCATCATTAAGTTCGGGAATAACAGGCTGGCCGTTGATCTTGAAACTGACAGTTGGAGGGATGATCCCTCCTGTAAATGTGAAATAGGGTGGTGCTTTTTGGGGGGCGGGGAGGGGTGTAGGCGT
>CALDSX010000048.1 GCA_937924445.1 uncultured Chthoniobacterales bacterium | reverse complement strand
CGCTTGTCATGGCGAGCAAGATACGGCAGGCCCCCCTGGTGAATTCAGCAAAAAACGAACTTTTTTCTGTTGCGTTCGGGGGGGGGGTAATCTATTCTTCGGTTACTGATGGTCCCATGGTGGGACTACCTGAGCAGTTACGAATGGGAAGGAATTTCAGAGAAGGATCGTCTGCATACAGAGCCCGCCGGGGAGCCAACAGAAAGTGTATCTCACCCGCCCCGCAGCAATGCGTTGCTACTTCGCCAGATTCCCAATGAGCACTTCAGATAACCACAATAGCCACAACCAATGACCGACACCGCCGACCCACTTCTCACCGCCCGTTGGATCACGATCCGGCCCAATCCCGACGAAGACAAGCACCCCTTGCACGGCGCACGCTGGATTGGCCCTTCCGAAAAATGCGAACCCGATGCCGGGCGCTTTCTGGCAACGGTGGTCGATTTCACCTTGCCGCAAGGACGCGCCATCTCCTCGGCCACGTTTCATTTTTGGGTCGAAGGTCGTATGTATTTCGATCCCACTTTTGCTACGCCCATTATGGCCGAAGATGAGGTCAACTGGGCATTTTGTCGGGTGAACGGGAGCTGCGAGACGCATTTTCGCGAGCTGGTTCCTTTGCTCGATCTACGCGCGGTTCACAGTGTTTCCATCGGCCACTTGCTCATCCCCGGCGAGAACCGCATCGCTTTTCTTTCTTGGATGACCCTGCCCGAACCCGGCGTGATCGCCGTGGTGGAAATCACCTTTGAAGATGGCGAAACCCTGCGCATCGCATCCGACGCCTCTTGGTCGAGCCAGGTATTGAGTCTAGCCGAAGCGCGTGCCGCCGACTGGCATGAGCATCTGGATGCGCTCACTGGTTGCCGGGAGCTGTGTGCATTCGCCGCGGAGCCGTGGAGCGACATCCGCGCCCTGCTCAATCATCTCCCGTCGCCGGTGGTGTTGCGCCGCTCTTTCAAGCTGCCGCAGCGCCCGATCGCCTCGGCACATATCGAAGCCACCGCCATCGGCATGTATGACATGGAACTAAACGGGCAACGGGTCGGCGATGTCTATTTCGCCCCCGGCTGGACCGACATTCGCAAAACGGCCCATGTGCAGCGCTACGATGTGACCTCTCTGGTTCGTCCGGGCGACAACCGCTGGTGCAGCACCGTCGCCAAGGGCTATGCGGGTTCGCCGATGCAGGGATGCGTCCCGATGCGCGAGGATACCAAGGCGCTGCGCGCCGCCCTCGTCGTGCGCTATCACGATGGGGAAACGCTCCGCATCGTCACCGAGGCCGAAGGCTGGGAAGGGGGCGACGGCCCGGTGCGGGACTCCGAGATTTACAACGGCGAAACCGTTGATCGCACCTATACACCGATTTCCCGTCCGGTGATCGAGTTGCCGGAGCGGGCCACGCGCTGTATCCCGGAAACGGCACCTCAACCCAAGGTGGTGCGGGAGTTTGTTCCCCTCTCGATCACGGCACGCGGACGCGGAACCTTCATCGTCGATTTCGGCCAAAATTTCTCCGGCTTTGTCCGACTTCACTTGGATGAGCCGACCGGAACGAGGGTGGTGCTGCGCCATGCCGAAGCCCTGCGCAACGACGGCGCACTGATGACGGCCAACTTGGGACGCGCCGCCTGCACCGATTCCGTGGTCTGCGACGGCCAACCGTTTGTCTTTGAGCCCCGGTTCACGATGCGCGGTTTTCGCTATGTCGAGGTTTCCGGTCTGAGCCGTGATCTGACAGCCGAGGATATCCGGGGCATCGCCATCTCCAGCGTCACCCGCGAAACCTTCACTGGAACCTCGAGTTTTCCGCAGATCAATAGCCTGATCGAGATGATCCGCTGGACCCAGCTGTCCAACTGGCTGGTTGTTCCCTCCGATTGCCCGCAGCGCAGTGAGCGCCTCGGGTGGATGGGAGACAATCAGCTCTTTGCTCCATCCGGGCTGCTTCTGTATGACGGCAAAGATTTCCAGCACAAACATCTCGACGATATCTACGACGGCGCGAACGCCAACGGTTCCCCGCCCGAATTTGCCCCCTGTGGCGGTGGTGCCGGGCCTCGACCCAGCTATGCCTACGCCGAAGCCACAGTCACTCTGCCGCATGCCATATGGAAAATTTACGGTGACCTGAGCGTCGCGCGGGAGCACTGGCGGGATATCGCGGCCTACTTGCAGGCAATGGACCGGGCGGCGGATGAAGAGGGGCTCATTACTTATGGAACCTACGGCGATTGGCTGACGATCGAAGCAAAAGCGCCCCATGCCATCATGGGGCCGATTCAGCAAGCCAATACCTACCTCCTTGCGGCGGAGCTGGCTGAGGCGCTCGGCGATACCGAAGCGGCGTGCCACTATAATCGTCGCTTCGAGGAGATCGCAACCGTCTGGCGCAGGAGGCATCTCCATGCGGATGGAACCATCGAACACGACACGCAGTCTGTCTATCTTTGTGCATGGAAGGCCGGCATGATCCCCGCCGAGTGCAAACCCGGCGTCACTCGAGCCATGCGGGCCTCCTTCGCCCGTTGGGACGACCACCTTCGCACCGGAATCATCAGCACGGCTGCCCTGCTCGATGTGCTGGTGGATGCCGGATTGCTCGACGTTGCCTGGAAAATCCTTTCCGACGACAGCTTTCCCTCGTACGGCTACTTCGTCAAAAACGGTGCCACCACCATGCCTGAGTGGTGGGACCCGTGGCCGGGCGAACATGAAACCACCGAGTATTGGGCGAACTTCAAAGGCGACCGCTCGCAAAACGAGTTCCACGGCTCGCTCAACCATCCGGTCTTCGGTTCCATCTTCGGTGGTATCTTCCGGCATGTCTGGGGCTTGCGCCAAGCACCGCGCAGCAGCGGTTTTCGCGAAGTCATCATCCAGCCGCGCTTCACCGACAAGATCGAGTCTTTTTCCGGAAAATTCGACTCGGTGAGTGGCACCTACGCGCTGTCCTGGCAGCGGAAAGGAAACGGGGTGCACTACGAAATCACAATCCCCGAGGGCGGAAAGGCGACGCTCATTCCGCCCGACGGCGAATGTGCCCCCCTCCACCTGGCCACCGGGACAACACGGGTGGTGCTGCCTGTTGCGCGTTGCTGAGACAGCGTCAATGCTCGGCATAGCTCCGGTCTTTCGACAGTTTCCCGTGCGGGGGTGATCCAACAAAGCATCAAGCAGTCTAGCAGAAAGTAGTTGGGCAGAAATAACGCAGGAGTTTGGGCCTCTGGCAAGGCGTGACGAAGAAACATACCCGTGCGGTCTGTGACTGAGGAACAACGCAGCCAAGAGTTCAAAGAACCAGTCAAGATGTTCGACTTAATTCTGCGAGACTCCTAACCCAAACATCAAAAAAACATAACCTCATTAAAACAGACTCCGCCGGGAAAAGTTGTGTACCATCCGGATCAACCTAAAAGTCTCCCACTGCATGAGCCTCAGACATCCTGACGCGAGAGGAAATTCGGTGAGCCGTCATTTTGGTTGGGAGGAGCGGCAGTGCTCGTTCGGCTGTTGGCAAAAATTCCGGACTCGCGGGCCGCTCATTTTTACCTTGAGTCTTATCCGAGTTCGCGCGATTTCTCTAAAAACGCCATTTTCTTCCTAGAGGTCAGGATGTCTCATCCTGCGTTAGGATTTCGCGAAAAACTCGATATACCAAAACTTCATCGCCTATGAACCCCGTCTTTCCGGAAAAAGGCCTCACCGACCCCCATGCCATCGAGTTCGATGGTCGCCTCTACATCGTCTGTGGCCACGACATCTCGTGGAGCACCGACTATTTCTGGGCCATGGATCGATGGGAAGTCTGGTCCACCGACGACCTCGTCAATTGGCGGCGTGAAACAGTGATTCTTCCCGAGAATTCGTATATGGGGCGGAGAAAAGAATGTTACGGCACCGATCTTGCACGGCGCGGCGATTGGTTTTATCTCTACTTTTCGAACGGCTGCAAAGACATCGGCGTTTTACGCGCACCGTCACCCGCCGGACCGTTCGAGGATGTCCTTGGCAAGCCGCTGATCCCTCAAGGACTCATCGAGGAGCACGCTTACGACCCCGACGTTTATGAAGAAGACGGCGTCTTCCACATAATCTTTGGTAACGGGCGCTACCACATCGCTCGTCTCGGGGAAGACATGGTCTCGCTGGCTGAAGCACCGCGCCCCATCGTCGTTGAAGGCGTCGAGCGCGTGAGCGACAAGGCCTGCGTCTTCAAGCGCGAGGGACTCTATTACCTCTCCTGGGGGAAGGATTACGCGACCTCGGACTGCCTGACTGGGCCTTATCAATACCGAGGGTTTTTCATCGATGGCGGACACGCCAACGCGTTCTCCTGGAAGGGGCAGCTCTACCTCGCCCACGAAACCCAGGACATCGGCCTTTTCTACCGCGGATTCTCGATCAACTTTCTCAAATTCCGCGACGATGGGTCTGTCTATCCGCAACCCGACGATTCGATGGGAGTGGGCGCATGCGACGCGTCGCGAGCACGTCTTTGGGCAGACGAATTCTACGAGGCGTCGGAGGGTATCTTTCGCCGCGAATCCCCTGCGCCCGGTGCGGAGTTCGAACTGCGCGGCCTGCGCGACAGGTCATGGGTTCGGTTTCAAAATGTCTTCGGCGTCGCGCCAGCCGCGACGTTAACCGTCGAATATAGTCGTGGAGTTGAATGCACAGCCTCCATCGAGATTCGCCGAAAAGATGCTTCCGGTACGTTGCTTGGAATTCTTCCGATCGCCGCCACCGGCAGCTGGGATAACTACGCCACCACTTCATGTAAGCTCTCCAACCGCCTGCCGCGCGAAGACCTCTGCTTCGTCCTTCGTAGCGCAAATGCAGTGGAAGGAGAGGAAAACCGTGAAGGCGTTCGACTGACATGGTTTTCGTTCCGACCAGAAGCTCAGCCATTGCTCCCACCACCCGTGCGCGATTGGCACTTCCAGTTATCCGCAATGGGTTGGCGTGCTGTGCAAGCAAGTGCCTTGGACTGGGAGCCCCTAGGCTTTCTCCGCTGGCGGTTTTTTGCCAATGGGAACGATGTGCCAAAGATCGAGAGCGGGCTTTGGCCGGTCGAGAATCTCGACCGCAACTCGCTCTTTGTCGTGCGCCTACGCCACGGCTGCTCTCCACTGCGCCTTCGCGCATGGTTCGCCGTCGTTCCCGATAAGGTCTGCTGGTTCTGGGAGCGCAAGGTTCAGTGGAACCCAGAGCACACGGTCATCATGGAATTCGCTGCTGTTGCGGATGAGGACTGGGTGCAATGCGCGGTGCCGTTGCCGCCATTGGCGGAGGGCAAACTCCATCTCCAACGCGTGGGCCTCGAATGGCTCGATGCAAAGCCCGGGCAGATTGATATTGACCGCGTGGTAATTAACAACCGACAACCAGTCTGATAAAACGCCCCATGTACGGGATCTAAAAGGTCTGGCCCTTTATCACTAACGACTGAAGCGGCCTTGATCCAAGGGGTGGGATTAACATTCACGTGAAGCTTTTTGAGAGCAGCTTCCGCTCGACAAAGGGCGAGAGCATCGAGTGAGGGTTCCCAGGCGAACGTGATGTCTAAGGGGAGCTCTGGTTATGACAGCAGTTGAACCGGTGCGGGGCGCGCCTTAAGGTGTCTTATGCCGGAGAACGTTTCCGAGACAATTTGTGCAGGGCAGTCTGCTTCGGCATGACCCAAGCGTGAAGGCGCAAAGGGACATTTCAGCCTCCTACCTTTTTGAATTTTAACGCCGTTGGCTGTCCAACAGACTTTTGAGCGCTCTCTTTGCTGGGATAACCAGCTCAGTCCGAAATGAAAGCTGAAATGGAGGCTGGCCGACACCTCGCCGGGGAGAGCCGAGTGAGGGTTGAGGAATAAAGCGTTGACCGCCTCTGCTTTTGTGAAATTCGATTACTCAGAGAACCGCCTCGTGCTTGCTTAAGACTTTGCCATCTGCTAGGGAGAGACTGGTATGAAAATTGTTGTTGCATATTCCGGCGGGTTGGACACGTCTGTCATTCTTGGTTGGCTAAAGCAGAAGATGGGTGCAGAGATGATTGCTTTCTGTGCTGATATAGGTCAGGAAGAGGAATTGGAGGGGCTCGAGGCGAAGGCCTTAGCAACCGGTGCGGCCATGTGTTTCATAGACGATCTGCGTGAGGAATTTGCCCGGGATTTTATTTTCCCTATGTTCAAGGCCAACGCGCTCTATGAAAATCAATATTATCTCGGCACAAGTATCGCCCGCCCGCTGATTGCAAAGCGGATGGTTGAAATCGCCCGGGCGGAAAAGGCCGACGCCATTGCTCACGGAGCAACGGGCAAGGGTAATGATCAGGTGCGTTTTGAGCTTGCTGCTGCCGCGCTTGCTCCGGATTTGGATGTGATTGCCCCGTGGCGCATGGAGGAGTTTCGCGCCGAATTTCCGGGCCGCGCGGAGATGATCGCCTTCGCCGAAAAGAACGGCATTCCGGTGTCTGTCTCAGCCAAGAAACCCTACTCGACCGATCGCAATCTACTCCACATCAGCTTCGAGAGCGGTATTCTCGAAGATCCTTGGTTCGACGCCTTTTCAGAGGAGAACCGGGGTATGTTCGTTTTGAGCGTTTCGCCGGAGGAGGCTCCTGAGACGCCTGAGTTTGTTGAGCTCGAATTTAAAGATGGCGTTTGTATTGGCCTCGGTGATGAGGCCGTGGAGCGTTGTCTTGTCGAGCTCGGATACGATCAGCCGATCGAAAAAACGGAGGGTGACAACATTTCTCTCTCTGCGCTCTGGGTGATGCGTGTGCTAAACCGGCTCGGTGGAGCTCACGGTGTTGGACGTGTGGACATTGTGGAAAACAGATTTGTCGGCATGAAAAGCCGTGGTGTTTACGAAACACCGGGAGGCGCGGTCTTGATGGCAGCGCATCGTCACATCGAGTCTTTGACAATGGATCGGGAAGTTCAACATTTGCGCGACAGTCTGATTCCCAGGTATAGCAGTCTGGTTTACAACGGATTTTGGTTTGCACCAGAACGTATTGCTCTGCAGGCACTTATTGATGAAAGCCAGAAAAACGTCTCCGGTATCGTTCGGTTGAAACTCTATAAAGGCAATGTGATGATCGCCGGACGACGCAGCCCTGTAAGTCTCTACAACCCGCAGATCGCAACGATGGAGGCTGACCCAACAAACGCCTATAATCAATCCGACGCTACCGGTTTTATCCGTCTCAACGCACTCCGCCTCAAGGTGGCAGCGAAAGTTCGTGGAGGTATTTGATGAGGCAACGCCCCACTTTAAGGGGCTGCCGTGGTCTATTCGGCAGTATTTCCGGGCAGTTCTAGAACTTCGATAGTCGGCAAAGCTTGTCGGTCTGTTATTCCTTGGAGGCTACCGTAAATCATGGCCGTTTGAGTAAGGGCCTTCTCCAACTGCTTTTCGCGCTCCTTCCATTGTCTCGCAAAGGCCAGCTTCTCGGCTTCGAGTTGGGATTTAAGGCTGAGAAATGCTTCGACGATCGCTTCGATTCTTTGTCGAAATTCGGTTCCGCAAAGATAGTCGTAAACGGACTGCGCCTTTTCAACCCACCCGGCCTGTTGAATTTTTGCTAATCTGGCAGCGATGAGCACCTGTCGCAGGGCGGCAGCAAGCCCGAGCGCTAAGGGCCAGTCGCAGACCCATACCCCCTCGACTTGTCCAATACCACGCACCCCGTCTGGCAGGCACGTTGTCACCAGCACCGCAAGCTCTGCCTGTGTTTGGCGCTGGTCTTCTCGCAATTTCTCAGGCCATTCACTCGACCAATTTTTTGCCCGCTTAGATTCCCAAAGGATTATTCCACAAACGGTGGAGTCTTTGAGGCGGACTGTTTGACGAATATCCGCACCGCGTTGACCTTTCTTTACTTCCTCGATCAGATCCGAAACAAAAGCGTTACGCAAATCTTTCTCTAGCGTGATCTCGAGCGTCTCGCCCTGTAGCTGCATAGAACCTTGTTCAGCTCGCTGTTTGAGGGCGGAGATTTCGCGCTGAAGATCGGTGATTATTTTCTCCTTCTCCTCAAGTTTGAGTCGTTCTGCCTCAGCCGCTTTTTCCAGGGCTAACTGGTTAATTTTTGCCCGCTCTTCTTGCATTCGTCGGGCCAACTCGAGCTCCATTTTTTCACGGGCCTCTTCGAGTTGCACCTGCTTTTTGCGAATGTCAAGTTCCTGTTTTTCCGCCTCCTCGCGCCGCCTTTTTTCGTTTTCCAGTCTGTTTTCCAAGTCGGCCATTTGTATTTTTAACAGATCTGTGGCCTCTTTGATGGCAACATCGCGCAGCTTTTGACGCTCGGACTCGAGGAGACGTTGCACGCTGACTTCTAGCTCAGCGCGCCGTTGTTCGAGGGCAGATTGATCGGCAACTAGTTTTTCCTCACGAGCAGCAAGGGCGGCGCTCTGTTCGGAGAGTTTTTTATTGAAATCTGCAGTGAGTTCTTCCCGGATTTGGCGGCTTATTGCTTCAGTGAGTGGAATAGTGGCGCCGCATTTCGGGCAAATGATCGTGGTGTCGGGCATTTGGAAGGAATGGTAGCAGAAGCAAAGCGTTTAGCAGCGGAAAGAGCTGCGGTCTTGCCGCAGTGATGGGGGGAGATCTTTTTCGGGACTTTCGTCGCTTCGGCTTGAGGAACGGCTCCGTGGATGCAGGCCGAATTGGATGAGTTTTTCGCGTAGTGTGAGCCGGGTAATACCGAGCCAGCGTGCTGCGCGACTCAGGTTGCCACCGGCGAGACGAATTGCCTGAGTGAGCACCTCCCGCTCAAACTCGCGCAACAGGCCGACGTAAACGGCGCGCCGCTCGCCTTTGGCAGCCGCCTCGAGTCTCGCGTTGATCAGTCCGTCGATCGTGGTTTTTGCACCGATGTTCGTTTTAGCTGGAACGCCTCCGGCAGTCTCGCTTGTCACGGCCTCGGCAACTTCGCGCGTGATGCAAAATCCGCGAGCGGCGAGAATTGCCCGGCGGATAGTGTTTTCAAGCTGCCGGATGTTTCCCGGCCAAGGCAGACCGGAGAGATATTCCACAGCATCTTCGCCGATCGAAACAGGAGTGGAAAATTCAACTGCGTAGAGTTCTACGAAATGTTTAATGAGTAGAGGAATATCTTCTCGGCGCTCGCGCAGAGGGGGAAGTGTCACAGTGACAACGCTCAACCGGAAAAAGAGATCTGCGCGAAATTCGCGTGTTTCGATCATCGCCTCGAGGTCGCGGTTGGTTGCAGCGATGATGCGTACATCCACCGGGATATCTTCGCGTCCGCCGAGTCGTTGGATTGCCCGTTCTTGGAGAACGCGGAGGAGTTTTGCCTGAGTGCCAGGTGATATTTCCCCTATTTCATCAAGAAAAATGGTGCCGTTGTTTGCCTGCTCGAAACGTCCGATCCGGCGAGTGTCCGCTCCGGTGAATGCACCTTTTTCATGGCCGAAAAGCTCGCTTTCGAGGAGGGTTTCAGGGATGGCAGCGCAATTGACCGCGATGAACGGCATGTGAGCGCGGTGCCCATGCTGAAAGATGGCGCGGGCCGCGAGTTCTTTGCCGGTGCCGGTTTCGCCGCGGATGAGAATCGTGACCGGCTTAGCGGCCACGCGCCCGAGTTCCTTAAATACTTCCCGCATTGTCCGGCTGCGGCCAACGATGATTCCCTTCCGGCCGGGTGATCGTAAAGGGGCTTGTCCGACGTTTTCAGAGTCGAACTGGACTGGTTCGCTCATCAGACGGCTGTTTCGGATTGCTCGCCGAACCACTTCCGCAACTTCCGTCATATCGAGCGGTTTGAGCAGATAGTCATAGGCGCCACGTTTGGTCGCTTCGATCGCCATTTCTGCGGAGGCATCGTAAGCAATGATGATAACCGGGCATGTTGGGTGGGTAACGCGAAAAGATTCGAGGAAATCGAGCCCACCGAAGCTGCTGGAGTTGTGGGACTCGGGAAGGTTAAGATCACAGATCAGTAGGTCAGGGGCGGCCTGGCTAACTAATTGTTCCGCACTCCCACGATCGAGGGCCACTCGCACAGAGAAGCCAAGGATATTTAAGGTGTTGGCTAGCTCATGGGCAATAGTGGTTTCTCCGTCCGCTAAGAGAATTTTCGAGAGAGTCATCTATCAAAGATAGCAGCCCTTTATCGGATAAATAGAGGCGTGTCTGTTGAGGAAGAGGAACCTAAAGGTGGGCTTAACTATCCGACCTGTCATGCGTTCGCCTCCCAGCTCCGCGCGGACAGAAAGAGAGCGACTTGCCTAGCCCGCAAAATCCCAGCGCGAATGATTCCCCCCGGAGTGCGATTGTTCAATCATGGCCACCGCATCGGCGGGTTCAGTGTTCGAAAAAAGAACATTCGCAAAGGCAGGAAAATAGCGGTCTACAGTGAAAAGATTGACTGAGATGATGTCTCGAATGACTTCCTCATGGAGCATTCCTTCTCCGTAACGAGCAGAGGTGTGAAAGCGAATTTCGCCGTCCTCGAAATCCATCTCGAACTTGCCGAGCTTCAGACCGTAGTTAGCCCGGGTAATGAGCTCGGCAATCTCCTGGCGTTTCTCTGCCGGTACACGGAGAGGAATAAAGCTGAAAAACTGGAAAAGGTTGTCGCTTTCATCTGTCGAGGCAAAGCAACGGTAACAGGCGTTCCGACCGGCAAATCCCAAGTTGATTGCGTTTTCCGGGTCGTGCCTTTCAAACTTCCAACGGTTCTCTTCAAGATACCGGACAAGAGCTTCAAATCCCGCGTTCATAATCCTCCTTAAATTAAGAAAACTTCGCTCTTCATCCACAAAACCGCAAGCGGGTAAATTCGGTTTATTGATTATTTTTCTGGTGCGACGATGAGGTTTTCGGTTTATTCGAAGAACCTTTTCATGGCATCACGTTCTGCCGGTGTGAGTGGGGGCATGCGTGCCGTGGCCGAAGAGGCTTTTTGCGGATGCAAAGAAACTCCCGACGACCGTAAGTTGGAGGAGGGCGTTGTGGGTTTGGGGGCAGAATCTGTTAAGCCGATCAATTCTCCTAAGATCAGAGGTGCACCGTTTGCCGTGATTTGTGCGAGATCTCCAGCCTGGCCTGCAGTTTTGTTTGTGAAATTTAATGGAGCTTCGCCTGGTCCGCGGCTAACTTCTCGAAGGTCGACGCCTGAGTCCCCGTTTTCTGCCTCTGCGTGCTCTTTTCCTTGTCCAGACAGTCTGGAAAGCTGGTCTGCCTCCCGTTCGAGCTGGTTGAGAAGCTCCGAGTGCGGTTCGCCAAAATGAGCAGAGAAATCTTGAGCGAGCGATTGCTCGAGTTTTTGGAGCGCTTCGGGGTTGAGGGTAATTTCAGGAGTGCTGAATTTTCAATCATATCAAGCAACTCTTGTTGAAGCTGCAGACGGGCCCCTTCATTTTTTTACGGCAAGGTCGGCGGCTGAGAAGCTTTCGAAATTCAGGCTTGTTTGAGGTGGGGTCGGAGTTTTGGATACCTCTCTTAAGTGTTGAAGGGCTCGCGTGGTTTCAAAAAAGTTTTGTGAGGCGAGTAGGGTAGGCAGGAGTTGGCGGGTTGAGAGGGCTTCTTGCCCAATGACCGCCTGACTTCCGCCCCCCGTCAAACCGGACGGGCGGATTTCCCGCATCCGGCTTTCCCGCGAGCCTTTCTCGCATCGCACTTCATGCCGACTTGTTTCGGTGGCCAATGGTCCCGGGCCATTTCCACAACCCGTATTGGTGATGAAGTTTCTGGTAGGTGTAGAACTGGTAGCGGCCTTTGCGCCTTCCGTGCTTGCGCCACAACCACGCCCGGAGTTTCTGGCGGGTGTAGATTTCGCCCAAATAAAGGACTGGCCGCTGGACGATCTTACCACCCGCACAACGGCGGTTTTCCACTATCGACCAATACCGGTGTTCTTTGCCGTCTTTGAACCGCCGTGTATTTCGCAAAAACATA
>CALDSX010000047.1 GCA_937924445.1 uncultured Chthoniobacterales bacterium | reverse complement strand
CCCCCCCCCCCCGTTGTACATGGTTCAGAAAAGCTTTGCGTAACGTTCGATTTCCCAGGCGCTGATGGTTTGGTGATATTGGCGCCACTCTTCGCGTTTATAGATAAGAAACTCATCGCGTAGAGATCTGCCGAGCACCCTCTCCACAAAAGGATCGGCTTCGAATGCCGCACAAGCCTCATCCAACGACCGAGGAAGTTCTTGGATACCGAGCTCGGCGAGTTCGATTGGGGAGAGTTCGTAAAGATTTTCCTCGCGGGCAGGTCCAGGGTCGAGCCCTTCACGAATCCCTTCCAGCCCGGCCGCGAAAACAAGAGCGGCTGCGAGATAAGGATTACACGACGAATCGGCGTTGCGCGACTCACACCGGCCCCCACCCATTGGCACGCGGAGGGAATTGGTGCGATTGTTGCGTCCGTAGGAATTAAAAACCGGCGCCCAGGAATAGTAGGCCATCAGACCCCGACGCACGAGGCGCTTGTAGCTGTTCACTGTGGGAGCAAATGCCGCACAGAGTGCGGCTCCATGTCGCAGAATTCCAGCGATAAACTGATAGCCCAGCCCAGACAGCCCGAGCCCTCGGGGATCTTCTCCGGGTCGGCAGGCAAAAAGATTTTCCCCTGTGGCCAGCGATGCGAGTGACATGTTGAAATGGGCGCCACTGCCTGTCTTATCGGCGAAAGGTTTTGGCATGAATGTGGCGAGCAGACCCTCCTCTTCGGCGTAATGCCGAGCCATGAGGCGGAAAAAAATATAACGATCGCACATTGTGAGGGCGTCGCTGTATTTGAAATCGAATTCGAACTGCGAGTTGGCATCCTCGTGGTCGAAAGAATAAAGATCCCAACCCAAAGCGTTGATTGCTGAGGCCATTTTATCCAGCCATGCATAGCGATCGAGAAACCTTTTCACATCATAACAGCTTTTGACAAGGTTATCGTCCCTGCTGGGAATTTCTAGCGAACCGTCTGGGTGCTCGCGCAGGACGAAGAGTTCGCATTCGATACCCAGGTTGCAGCGAAATCCCATCGCTTCGGCCTCTTGAAGCACCTTACCCAGAACAACGCGCGTGCTCAACTCATAGGGTTTTCCATGAAAATAAAGGTCTGCCGGGAACCATGCAATCTCTTGATTCCACGGGAGTTGAATGATACCTCGCACATCCGGCACGCTGGCGATTTCGTCATCATTCGGGCCTTGGCCTAGCCCGTCGAGCGCGTAGCCGGTGTAGAGCTCTGACCCTTCGGCGAAGTGCTCAAAGTGATCTACGGGAACGACCTTACCTTTGGGCACTCCATGAATATCCACATAGGCTCCCACGCAATACTTCACGCCCCGTGCACGGAGCTGTTGTTTGAGGTCGGTAAGGTGGGTAAAGACATCTTGATTTTGTTTCATAATTCGTTTTTTGGTTCAGCGGAAAGCGGGAGCTTTAGTTCTGTCGCCTCACGAAGCCGCACAGTGAGTGCTTCAACCATGAGCGCAAAAAGGGCCGCTCCCTTTTCTGCGGAGGCAAGGGAGGGACTCCCGGTTGAGCCGTTTGTGCTTGTCTGATCCACACGACACGCGAAATGATGACCACCGGTGCGGTCTGGGTCATCCTGGATGCACTCTGGCCGCACGGCAGCCGGATGGAGATAGAGCATCAGAGAGGTTTCCGCGTCATTCGCGTGCCAGTCGGAGCCATCGGCATAAAACGCCGCCCGCACTTCAGAAGAGAGGTCAGCGGTGGGCCAGAGTGCCACGAGGAGATTGTGATATTTGTCGCGTAACACTTCGAGTGCACAGCGTAGTGGGGCAAAATTTGTGACGTGAGCGTTGACCAGAATGAGACGCCGAACGTTTGCCGCTTCGTGTAGCCACCCGCCGATTTCGGTGACAACGGCAATGAGAGATTGTGGTGTTAAAGAAACTGTACCTGGCCACTTGCGAGAATGCCCCGAAGAAAGGCCAATCGGCAGCGGGGGAAACATCGGCACGCCGGTGCGTGCGGAAGCTGCTTCGCAGACAGACCGCGCGATAATGGTGTCGGTGCCGAGACCGAGATGAGGGCCGTGTTGTTCTGTTGCGCCAAAAGGCCAGAGCACCGCGCCTCCGCAACGGGCGAGCACCTCGGGCACCTCTGGCCAGGTGAGATTTTCCCAGAGAACCACACTCATTCCACATCGTCTCCCGCCATCGTCATCCGGATGATCGGCACCTTCTCCACGGGGATGCTGCCTGGCGGATGAATGAGTTCTGAAATCCGGTTGTATGCGGAGAGAAAAACCGGGCTCACAAATTGCTCTCTCGAACGGGGACGTGGTACAGGGTTCTCAATCAACTCCAGCACACGCCCTGGGTTGGGACCAAGCACGAGAATTTTATCAGAGAGATAAACAGCCTCATCAAGATCGTGGGTGATGAAAAGGATGGTCACATCCACGTTGCGCCAGATTTTAAGAAGGTAAGCCTGCATTTGTGCCCTTGTCTGGGCGTCAAGAGCTCCGAACGGTTCATCCATTAGTAGAATTCGTGGACGATTGGCGAGGGCGCGCGCGATGGCCACGCGCTGTTTCATTCCGCCGGAGAGTTCATGGGGATAAGCGTGCTCATACTTCAGGAGACCCACCATGGAAATCCACTGTCGCGCTTCGGTCTCCGCTTCAAAAGCGGACTTGCCCTTCATGCGAAGACCGAACATCACGTTGGCGCGGACGGTTAGCCAGGGAAAGAGTGTGTAGTTTTGAAAAACCATTCCCCGATCCGGGCCGGGCCCACGCACCGGTTTGCCGTCAAGTAGAATTTGTCCGCTTGTGGCGGTTTCTAGTCCGGCAATGATTCGAATGAGCGTGCTTTTGCCGCAGCCGGATGCACCAAGGACGCAGACAAATTCACGGCGTCGAACATCAAACGTGATATCCCGAAGGGTTTCGTGCGAACCAAACATTTTGCCAAGAGCACGCACTTCCAAAATCTTCGGTCTGAGGGCAATTTTGGCAAAGCGCGCCGCCACCTCCGGAGCTTGCTCTCTGTAATCGGGAAGGTCACTACCCCTTTTCATCCGATCGCCTCCTTTTGCGCAGCCTGCCGCTCTATCGCCTCCGCGCGGGCGAGTTGCAAACGACGCAGGAGCCCGGGGCGTTCTTGCTTCTGCCACGGAAAGATATGCCTCCCTAGCCATGCAAGAAAGCGGTCGGTTGTGAAACCGATGATACCGATCATGAAGATAGCGGCAAATACGTTGTCATAGATGCGGTATTTTGCCTGTTGATTAATAAAATACGTGATTCCACTGCTAGCACCGATATATTCCGCCACGATTAAGTAAGTCCACGCCCACCCAAGAAGAATGCGCATATCATTATACAGATCGGAAATAACACCAGGCACCACCACGTGCACCAACAACTGCGAACGACGTGCGCCGAGGGTCTGCGCGGCTTCCAAGAGAGAAGGGTCAAGTCTTCGCGTCGTATTGGCAATGACCAGCACCTGTTGAAAAAATGTGCCGATGAAAATAATGGCAATTTTTGGAGCGTCGTAGATGCCCATGACGGCTACAGTCAGAGCACCAAACGCCGGTGCCGGCATGTAACGAATAAAATCCACCACAGGTTCGGTAAGCTTTGCCACGGGACCGTAAACACCGCACAAAATGCCGAGAGGCACCCCGAAAAGTGAACTCCAAAAAAATCCCCAGAAGATGATCCGAATACTGTGCCAGAGGCTTTCATGGAGCCACGGTTCTCCGGAGCGCCGAGGCGGAGTGGTGAAAGCTTTAAAAAAAGCAATTGCCACCTCATGCGGGGCCGGCAGGAAGATTGGGTTTGCCGGACGACCAATGGCTTCCTGCAAGCCCTGCTCTCGCATCTTGGAATTTTCAGCAACAAACACTTTCTTCTCTACCAAGGCGCCTTCGCGGAAGAAAGACACTCCCCCGGGGGAGTGAATTTTCACCAGCGGATGCCAAATAAACGGCACGTAGCTGATGATGCACCACACAGCGAGAGGCAGTATGAAAGAGGCGAGTGTGAGTAAAAAGCCTGCTCTCTCGCTGACCTCGCGAAATGGAGTCAAGACCTCGCTTTGCATGAGGGCGCCTGGAAATAAACACCCGTTATTGGTGTTGCACTACTTATTATCTTTAACTGCCTGCGTCAGTGCTGGTTCAATGTAGTCCTCCGCGTTTTGGGAGGTTTCATAGACCTTGTTGGAGACGTTGAATTTATCAGCAATTTTGCTTGAACCATAGATCGAATCAAGACCTTCGCCCGGTTTGTAGGCCTTGAGAGCTTCGTCAATGGATAATATTTTTGTGCCATCCACGAATGCGGCATATTCTTCTGGAGTAAGATTTACCCGAGCGGCCATGATTTTAATTGCGTCAGGCCGAGTCTCCGGATTAGACAAATAATCAACAATTTGGTACCACACCTTGACTATTTTTAGCCAGTCCTCTTTCCGTGAGGCGAGGCTTGCCGGGTTTACAGCAAGGACGTCGTAGATCAGCCCCGGTGCATCTTTGCTTGAGAAAATTGGCTTGGAACCCGGCACCGCTTTGAGCGCCTGACCGCTGTTGGGTTGCCATGCAACGATGGCCTCTACGTCACCGGATGCCAGGGCTTTCGGCGTCTCATGAGTCGGCATATTGACGAGGGTTACGTCAGATTCTGACATCGCGTTGGCTTCGAGAGCTTTGAGCAGAAGCAGATGACTGACAAAGCCGATCTCAACGCCGATTTTTTTTCCTTTAAGATCTTTAACGGAACTGATGCTTGGTCCGCCGACAACCATATCGTTGCCGAAACTAATGTCATTGATCACAATGGCTTTGCTGGGCGCACCGGTTGCACCTGTGACCAGAGCGTCTCCGTTGGTCATGGTGACAGCATCCACCTGTCCTGCCGCGAAAGCCTCCATGGAGGGGGCATATTCGAACCATTCAAACTGGACGTCCACCCCCTCTTTTTTGAACCAACCTTTTTCGATTCCAACCTGCCAGGCGACCCAGCCTGGCCAATCGCTGTAGGCGATTTTAAGTGGCTCTGCGGACGTTGTGGTAAGACCCGTGAGAAGAGCTGCGGCGAAGTGTGTGAGCAATTTTTTGTGCATGTGCGTTGATGAGTGTTGGTTCTTTCGAATGGTATTTTGGCGATCCTCTTTTCGCGCGGTGTTGGCAAGCGCGAAGCGAAGGAAGAGTATCTTCATATTTTTTTGTGCTTTTTTATTACCACAAAACTCAAGAGGCCTTTATGAGCATGTCCCGTGCCAAGGCGGCAATCAGAAAAAGTTAAGTTTGGCAAACGCCACTCCCAGAACATCAACTCCTCGTCTGAGCGGGAGCCGGTAAGAGATTTAAAGTTATTCGATCTGCGCTGCGCGGCCACTTGCTACCGTCAGCTTCGGGATGGGCGTTCCCACACAACTCTTAAAGCGCTCAAAATCTCAAACCTCAATTTGTGGGCCTTGTTTCAAAGTTGCAAAGCCAATCCGGGATAGATCGTCTGCGCTGGACGTTGCTGCGAGGAACAACTCGTCGCAGAGTTCGGATCCCAGGCTCGGAAGCTCAAACACCTGCCAGAGCGCAGAGTTTGCGTCCGACGGTGTCATTCCGAATCCATCCGCGAAATTCGTCGGCGCCGGGGCCTGTAGCGTGCAGGATTGCTGGATCGGCGGTATGAGAGTTGCCAATCCACTCAACACCGGTGTGGTTCCCGGTAATCTGCCCAAGAATACCATAAAAGGAACCGAGTTGCCGGTTTAAATCCTCGACTGGTTTGTCATGAAGGGCTTGAAGAAGCAGAGGAAGCTCTTCTTCGCTTGGCAGAATCTTAAGGCTGTTAAAAATCCTTGCCTCCAGCTCATTAGACTGAAGTCCGTCGCGGGTTTTGGCTCGCTGCCGACCCCATTGCATGATAGAATCGAAAGATTCTGTGATAGCGGTCACTTTGAAGAAAGCCTGAGTGCTTTGGGAGTAGTTTTCTCCCATACCTATGAGGCCAGGGTTGGAATTTCCATGGTCTGTAGTGACGATGACAAGAGTGTCTTCCGAGGCCGCGGCAAACTCGAGCGCGACGGCTACTGCATCATCAAAGGCAAGCTGCTCTCGCAGAAGAGTCGCGATGTCGTTCTGGTGTGCTGCGTGATCAATCCGTGCCCCTTCGATTTGCAGGAGAAACCCTTCGGGATGACGGTTGAGCACTTGGATGGCTACCCGGCTCATTTCCGCCAAGGAGGGAATGGTTTCTTCCAAACCTGGAGTTTTTGGTAAATCGATGACATAGGGGAGATGCGAATCGGAAAACGTGCCAAAGAGGCGCTCTGCCCCAGTGGCATCCAGCAATTCTCGGCGATTGAGGCAGAGGGTGTAACCGTTGTCGCGAGCTGTCTGGAATAAGTCCTTGCGATCGTTGCGTTTGGCAGGATCAAAGAACGCACGTCCGCCGCCGAGGACCACATCCACGGCTCCAAGGTATTTTAGGGCGATTTCAGCTTCATCGGCGCGATTCATCTGACAGACGGCGAATCCGGCTGGAGTGGCGTGAGTGACCGTGGCGGTGGTGACGAGCCCAAATTTCCGGCCTTTGGCGTGGATCGCCATGCCGATAGGTTGCTTTTCTTTACCTTCAGGGGTGATATTAAGCGAACCATTTTGAACACGCTCACCGCACGACCATGCCGAGGACGCAGCAGCCGAATCAGTTACCAGAGAATCGGCCGATGCGGTGTCCATCAATGCGTGGACCGTCTCGCGACAGGCTGCCATTTGAAGCCATTGCGTGCCCCTCCCACGGGTTAAAAGCGAATAATTCTCCGCCAGAGTCAAGACGCCGGCGCTCATTCCATCCGAGACGCAAAAAATGATGTTACGCGGTTTCTGGCCGGAAATGATTGCGGGAGATTCACGCGCTGCCAGCGCAAACGGATGCAAGACGCCGACTGAGGCTGCAGTCAGAACACTGTTATGAACAAAATCGCGCCTCGTGAGCAGCTGGCACTCATCGGGTTGCGCGGCGGATTGGGGCGGCTTCTCGTGCATCATAATTATTGAATTTCTCCGGGAATTGTTTGTGGCAACAAGTTGATTGTGACAAGTTTGACACAGACGAAGAATGCCCGCGTGAGTTCCGGTGCCCCGGACGTTTCAATTTATCTTCGAAACTCTTTGACCTCTTGCGCGTGGGGCGGACTCTGCCTTAGTTATTCCCTTAAACCACTAACCTCGCCGCGCAGACTCTGTGAAGAAAAAAGAACCTTACTTACAACCTACCTTAGAACAGGACGATTTCAAAGGATCAACAATCTTGATTCTCGACTTTGGGTCGCAGTATACTCAGGTTATCGCTCGGCGGGTGCGTGAGTGCTCTGTTTACTCGCTCGTGATGCCGTTTGGGACCAAAGCAGCCGAAATTCGGCGGGTAGCTCCCCGGGGTATTATCCTATCGGGCGGTCCGGCAAGTGTCTATTCTAAAGGGGCCCCACAGCCTGATCCGAAAATCTTCGAGCTTGACATACCGATTCTTGGCATCTGCTACGGACTGCAACTTGTCGCACATTTGCTGGGCGGGAAGGTTGAACATTCCGACCGTCGTGAATATGGCCCTGGTCTCCTCGATGTGAGCGGGGAATCGCAGCTTTTTGAAGGACTCGGGCGTCATGTGGACATCTGGAACAGCCACGGGGATAAGGTTACCAGGCTGCCACGGGGATTTCGTGCCATCGGCTCAACGGAACATTCCCCGAATGCCGCGATTGAACATGTAAAAAAGCGCATTTTCGGGCTGCAATTTCATCCCGAAGTGGTGCATACGCCGCGTGGTAAAGAGATCATCCAGAACTTTGTGCATGGCATTTGCGGCTGCACGATGGATTGGACGATGGGATCTTTTATCGAGCAAACGTGCGAGCGATTGCGTGAGCGAGTGGGCAGACATCGCGTCATTCTCGGGCTTAGTGGCGGAGTAGACAGCTCCGTGACCGCCGCTTTGCTGCATAAGGCGATAGGAAATCAATTGACCTGCATTTTTGTTGACAACGGCCTTCTGCGTGCGCGTGAGGCGGATGTTGTGCGTCGGGTGTTTGCAGAGAATTTTCGTATTCGTCTCAAAGTGGTCAGCGCCGGGAGGCAGTTCCTTTCAAAACTCAAAGGTATCGTCTCGCCGGAGCGGAAGCGAAAAATTATTGGGCGCGAATTTATTCGCGTGTTTGAGGGGACGGCGAGACAACTGGCCAGTCGCACGCGAGGGATGGGGGAAGGAGGTGGCTACAAGTTCCTTGCCCAGGGAACGCTCTATCCAGATGTAATCGAGAGCGTCGCTATTGCAGGTAATCCGGCGGCATTAATTAAGAGCCATCATAATGTCGGTGGTCTGCCTGAGCGGATGAAGTTTGAGTTGATCGAGCCGCTGAGGCAGCTGTTCAAAGACGAAGTGCGCCAGGTGGGACTGCAACTGGGGCTCCCGCACGAGGTCGTGCAGCGACAACCGTTCCCCGGCCCCGGACTGGCGGTGCGCATCCTGGGGGAGGTAACCCCCGAACGCTTGCGCATTCTGCGTGAGGCCGATACAGTCGTCATCAGTGAAATGAAGGCTGCGGATTGGTATTACAAAGTTTGGCAATCTTTTGCCGTCTTGTTGCCAGTCCGTAGCGTGGGCGTTATGGGCGACGAACGGACCTACGAGAACACTTGTGCGATTCGGGTCGTTGAAAGCCAGGACGGCATGACAGCCGACTGGGTCCGACTGCCCTACGACCTGCTGGCCCGCATTTCGACACGCATCATCAACGAGGTGCGAGGCATTAATCGCGTCTGCTTTGACATATCGAGCAAACCACCTGCAACAATCGAGTGGGAGTGAGAGGGATGGCTGCCACTTGTCGATGCTGAAGTGGTGTGAGTTGTTTAGTTCGCGGACAGGTTGAGATGATTTCCCGTATTGGTAACTGCTCAGGTGGCCGCCCCAAGGCGGGCGGCTACCTGAGCAGTTACTTCTGGTCTATTTTTTCATGAGATTATTCATAGTCCGGCATAATGTCGCCAGAGCGGGTGCGTAAATCGGGGCGAGCAACTTTTTTGAACTAGCCGTGGCGGTGGCGATCACCTTGTTCGGTCCCGCGAGTCCCGCTGCGCTGGCCGTTGTTGTGGGAGTGCTTGTTGAGGTGCCGGTCATGCCTTCCGTCTGCAACGTCTGTGTGAGCACGCGGGGATGGTATGAGAAAGCTCTGAAAGCTCTGCGCACCTGAAATTCTAAGAGAGGGGCGACGCCTTTTCTTTGCTGAAAGATAGGTCTGGTTCCGGCGGATGGCGGTCCTGCCGACAGTTAAGTGAACCTTGGCATGGACCGTTGAAACTGCGAGAACGAGAGTTTATGTTCTGCATGTGCAAATTACCAAGCGCCACCCGAGGTTCCGGCTTCCCGGCCCGCTCCGTTACCTACCGGGGCTGGGAGAGGTCTGTGCGCTTTTGGTCTTCGCATACACGGCGATTTTATTTCTGGCCCTAATCACCTATGTGCCTGGTGACTTGCCCTCATGGGTGCCTTTCAGCATAGTTGAACCGCCGAATAACCCCAGCTCAACTTTTGGTGGTGGAATAGGCGCTGCTCTCATTGGCAGCCACCTGTTTTTTTTCGGTGCCGGCACGGTTCTTGTGATGGCTTTGTTGGTTGCATTTACTGCTATTCGTCTGGCAGCTCCGCACTGGGCAATTCTGCCAAGATTACCTTTTGCGTTGCTTCTGCTACTTTCAGGTGTGACGGTGCTCGATCTACAGCCGTTTTTTCTCCATGATCTTCCTGAGCGCTGCCACATCGAAGGGGTGGGAGGGTGGCTGGGCCGTGCGCTTGCAGGTCCGTTGGCAGAGTCACTTGGACGAGATCTTTCGCTCCTCATAAGCTTGGGATTGTACGTTGCGTCGCTGTTTCCCGCGTTTGGCATCTCGCCGTTTCGTCTTTGGCGAGGTTTGAGGGGCATGATCCTCGAAGGCTATGGTGCCTGGTTGCGGCATCAGATGCGGCGGGCCACCCCGGTTGAACAACTCGATATCCAACAAGCCATTATCGAAAACGAACGGAAACGCATCCAGGAGGAATTGGCGGCCGAGGGGATCGATCCCCAAGAGGCGACTCCCCCCGAACATGAGGAGATCACCGAATTTCCAGAGGAGGATATGCGCGAAAACAACGGCGCACGACTTCCGCTGCTGAAGTCAGGTGCTCTGCCGCTCACTAGTGGCCGCAAAGCGCTTCCGCGTTTTAAGCTACCCCCGCTCGATCTCCTCGATCCTGCAGAGCCAGAGGAAATGCGCCGTATTCCCGAAGATGAGGTAAAGTCCATCCGCGAAACGCTTCTCAGCACAATGGCGGAGTTTGGTATTCAATGTTCTTCGGGAGAGGTCACGTGTGGGCCTTCGATCACCCGCTTTGAATTTTATCCGGCCACCGGAGTGCGTGTGGACAAAATCGCCAGTCTCGAGCGCGACCTCGCTCGGGCGACGAGCGCCGAGCGTATTAACATCCTCGCACCTATTCCTGGCAAAGATACCGTGGGCATTGAAATCGCAAACAGCCGCAAAGCGCGTATTGGAATGGCGGAACTGACAGAGGATCCTCTCTGGAACGACCCAAAAATCGCTATCCCGCTTGCTCTTGGAAAAGATATCTACGGCCGCACAGTTATTCCTGACCTTGCCCGAATGCCGCACCTGCTCATTGGTGGCACCACCGGCAGCGGCAAAAGTGTCTCGATCAACACCATTCTTGCCAGCCTGTTGCTGCGGTTTAATCCACGTGATCTCCGGCTGCTGCTTATAGATCCAAAGGTGGTGGAGTTTCAGTTCTATAACGAACTACCCCATCTGCTGGCGCCAGTCATCACCGACACCCGCAAGGTTATTGTCGCGCTCCGGGTCATCATTGAGGAGATGGAGGCTCGCTACCGGCTTTTCAGTCGCTGCAAAGTTCGTAACATTCAGGGATATAATGCCCTCGCTGAGAAGGGAGCTTTCCAACGGCTATCACCGCGTCGTGGTGGTGCTGACCCAAGGCATGCTGTTTATCGTAACGGGGCGAGTAGTGGCTCTTCAGCGCAACTCACACTTCCGTTACCAGAACCCGAGCCGGTGCTGGAGGTTGCCGAGGAGTTGCCATCTCACCTCCCGTATATTGTGGTGGTCATTGACGAGTTGGCCGATCTCATGCAGACCGCCCAGGCTGACGTCGAAAGTGCTATTTCTCGCATCACCGCTAAAGCAAGGGCCGCTGGTATTCATATGATCCTCGCTACCCAAACGCCGCGCGTCGAGGTCATCACCGGTGTCATCAAAGCCAACATTCCCACACGCATCGCGTTTCAGGTTGCCACGAAGATTGACAGCAGGGTTATTCTCGACCAGGGCGGTGCCGAACGGCTCCTTGGCCAGGGCGACATGCTCTACCTGCCGCCCGGAACGTCAAAAATGATCCGCGCCCAGGGTGCCCTTGTCACTGAGGAGGAAATCAGCCGCATCGTCTCCTTCATTAATGCCCAAAGCCCTCCAGATTACGAACCACGAATGGAAGAGCGGCTTCTTGCTTCTGGGAACGAGTCATCCGAAGAAGAGGCCGAGGGCGGGGGCGATGAGGACGAGGAGTTGATCGCAAAATGTGTGGATATCGTTCGCACTGAAGGAAAAGCCTCCACATCCTTCCTGCAACGGAAGCTGCGGCTCGGCTACACCCGGGCGGCTCGTATTATGGATATTCTCGAAGCTCGCGGGGTGGTGGGGCCTGCGGACGGAGCAAAACCGCGGAAAGTTTATGGTGCTGTTTCTGCCTCCTCCTCGGAGTCATAAGCCCCCCTCCGAGAAATCAGAACAGAAAAATGTGCTTGAGGTAACGATGCGCTTCGCAAAAGCCATTTGTCGGCAGCTCCAGAGGGGCGTTGCCAATGATCGCGGGTGCGACGTTGGTGGCTTCTGCCGGGTGCCGAAACGAATGGAGCCACATGGCTAAGGGCTTCTTGCGTCGCGTGACAAGCCGCATAATTTAGGCAGCTCCGGTTCTGGCAACGTCACTCAGCAACCGACCCCTTTTTGTTTCCTATGACTCCTCTTCAAGAATTACGCCACTCCGCGTCCCATATCCTAGCCACCGCCGTTTTGCGACTTTTTCCAGATGCTCAGCTTGATATCGGGCCACCTACAGACACCGGTTTTTACTATGACATCGACCTTGACCACCGGTTAACGTCCGAGGATCTGAGGCGAATTGAAGATGAAATGAAAAGGGTGGCTGAGGAGAATCAACCCTTCGAGCGTCTTGAAGTCTCCCGCGAGGAAGCATTGGCGATTATCGAAAAAACCGGGCAGACCCGTTACAAAGCTGGTCGTCTTGCAGATATCCCTGAGGGGGAAACCATCAGCTTTTATCGTAATGGAGAATTTACCGATCTCTGTGCTGGCACGCATGTCCGCTCCACCGGCGCGTTAAAGGCGTTCAAACTTCTTTCCGTTGCCGGGGCCTATCACCGTGGGAACGAGAAAAATAAACAACTTCAGCGTATCTACGGGACGGCCTTCCCCTCGAATAAAGAATTGACGGAGTATCTTGCCCGTCTCGAACAGGCAAAAGAGCGTGATCACCGTAAGCTAGGGCGTGACCTACGACTGTTTGTTATAGACGAGGATGTTGGCCCGGGCCTTGTGCTTTGGACCCCAGCCGGGGCGGTGATTCGTCAGGAGCTGCAGGATTTCATCATGACCGAGCTTCGAGCTCAAGGCTACAGCCAGGTTTTTACGCCTCACATTGGCAAGCTTGCTCTTTACAAAACCTCTGGTCATTTCCCCTATTATAAAGACTCCCAATTTCCACCTATAGCGGATCCCGATCAACTCGAGGCATTGGCTCATGATGGATGTTCATGTGCCGAACTGAGCGCACGGCTAGAGGCTGTCTCGCCCGCATTTGCCGAACGCGTTAATCAACGCGCCGGAGCGGAAGTCATCAGCCAGGATCGTGTGCGCGATGCCGAGCAGTTGGTGGACGGTTTTCTTCTTAAGCCGATGAATTGTCCGCATCACATCAAAATTTTTGCGTCGCAGCCGCGTTCTTACCGCGACCTGCCGGTGCGTCTCGCAGAGTTCGGCACGGTTTACCGTTGGGAACAGTCTGGTGAACTCAACGGCATGACACGTGTGCGTGGTTTCACTCAGGACGATGCCCATATTTTTTGCACCGAAGAACAGGTCGGTGACGAATTGCTTGGCTGTCTGAGCCTCGTGCGAACCGTGCTTACCACTCTGGGCATGAATGATTACCGTGTTCGCGTGGGGTTGCGCGATCCGGATTCGAACAAATATACAGGCACACCCCAACTTTGGGACAAGGCGGAGGAGGCTTGTCGTAGTGCCGCCCGCGCACTTGGTGTGCCTTTCACCGAGGAACCCGGGGAAGCGGCCTTTTACGGGCCCAAGATCGACTTCGTCGTGCGAGACGTTATCGGCCGCGAGTGGCAACTCGGCACTGTGCAGGTGGATTACAATCTACCCCTGCGGTTTGACCTCTCCTACACCGGTCCGGATAATCAGCCCCACCGTCCGGTTATGATCCATCGAGCGCCTTTCGGCTCAATGGAACGCTTTTGCGGTGTCCTTATCGAACATTTTGCCGGCAGCTTCCCGCTCTGGCTGGCACCCGAACAAATCCGCCTGTTGCCGATTACTGACGCGCAAACCGCTTTCGCCAACGAAGCACTCAACGAATTGAAAAAGGTCGGCCTGCGCGTAACAGCCGATTTTGCCTCGGACAAACTTGGGGCCAAAATCCGCCGGGGGCAACTCGACAAAGTGCCTTATCTTTGCGTCATCGGTGGACGCGAGGCTGAGACCCGTTCTTTAGCTGTCCGCTCTCGTGCCAAAGGCGACGAAGGCGCTCTGCCTTTGCAGGAGTTTATCACCCGCTTGAGGGAGGAATACCGCTCCCGCGCCCTTCCCTGCTCGGTTTGATGCCGACGAACCGCTCCGCGCCAGTCTGCAAGTCGAACGACTTGCCCGCACCAGACGCAGAGGGAGGACAGCTTTCAGAAAAGCCACCCTCGAATATCGAGCCTTTCGCCGCGTTACCCTCCAACGGATTCTTGTCAATGGCTCCGGTCCCTATCCTGAGCGCTGCGGTCAGGCTGTTTCAGGAAGGCTGGGGGGGGAACCTTCAGAGCCCCCGCCCGGGACGGCTCGAAGCTGTTGATGGCAACATCGAGACTGTTATCTGGGCGGAGGGCGGACGTCTCCATTCGTCATGTAACTGCCCTGAGATTCAACGCGTCACCCACTGCCGCCATGCGGTCGCTCTGTTTGCCGGGACCATGGCGGTGTTGCACGGGCGCATTCCCGGCGGGGCCCTTCCGACAGCTTCATCTCTGAAGCGTTTTTACCGTGCTTTTGCACCTGACCCACCCAAACCCAACAACGCACCAAAGGTGGCCACTGTGCCGACTCGCTGCAGTGTTGCGAACACTAAACTGCCCATCGCGTCATCAGAAAACCGGCTCGAACTGGTCTGCGACAACGGTTACAGCATTCGATGGAGAGGGGTCATTCCGCGTATGATTTGGGATTCCCTCGGAGCAATCGCTTCGCGCAGGACGTTCAGCCATCTGCCCTTGTCCTCCTATTCCATCATAAACACACTACGGAGTCTGATCATCGCCGCAACGGCCTGCCAAATACCCGTTATTTTTCGGCGACAGAACCGAGTATCTCCCCCGATTTACTCCGCGAGACGGGTCGGTGACTGGCGTATTCTACTGAACCGCTCCCCGGACGGTCTGGTTGAGATCGGTCTCGGACTTCAGATCGAAGGAAAATGTCCTGTGGCGTTCATAGACGATCTGATGGGTGAAGGCGCAATCCTTCACTCAGGCGAACTGATCGAGACCCGCTCCTCTGCCAATGAATTCATTCTGCACCAGTTTGCCTGCCACTATGGCGCTCGCTCGTTCCAAGGGCCAATGGCTCAGAGCGCACGTTGGGAGGCCGCTCTTTCGCCCGACGATTTTAATGCTCGGAGCTTTGCTCTCGGAATGAGCGGCAACCCCACAATTTGGGAGGAGGTTTTGACTTTTGCCATTTCCAAATCGATAACCGTTCAGGAGTATCTTTCTGATGATGAATTCCACCTCGTTTTCAACATCATAGCAAAGCCGGATAACGATGGTCATCTCGTCGAATTATCCGTGGACTACAAAGATTTTAGGGTGGACCTCTCACCAGCTTGCCATTTTGTTGTTGATCATTTTCTCAAAAACGGCCGCAACATCCATTTCGCCCGAAATGTAAAGCGCACGGAGTTGCTCTTTGCCTCCGCCGCTCTTTTGCACAACGCACCAGACAGCGTGTCGGCCGGGCGGATTGTTGCACAGACTCTCCGTGACGAGAGCTTATTTCCGCGTCGCCTTTGGAGTGAAGTGAGGCAGCTTCTCGCCGATTACTACCGCTTGTTCGTAACTCCCGAAACGTGCCCCCGAAAATGGCTCGCTGCCACGCCTGACGGCCTTTGGCGTTTTGTCTACCTGCCCGTCACCAAAGTTGCCCGGGCTGTTGTGGCCCTGCCGGAAATGGCCCCTCTCTGGGCATCAGGTCGCTTTTCAAACGACCTGGCCGTTGACCTCAAGCAGGATGTGCGCACCACTATCAGGCGGCTTAGCCCCTTGGCTGAAGAACTTGGAGCTAAACTGAACTACCAAGGCCGTAAAGTCTGCGTCCGACATTTCGACATCCACCTGGATGTCCGGCGTGCTGATGACGTCCAGAAGGGGGAAATAGACTGGTTTGAACTGCGACCCGAGGTGGCCTGCGGAAAACTCTCCATCCCTCAGCAAGAATGGGAACAACTCCTGATCGGCGAACTTTTTGAGACTCCTGAGGGAGATTTTATCCTCCCTGACGAACAGTCATTTAATATTCTCAAACGGGTCGCCGATCGCTACAACACGCGTTCAAAACCAAAAGTAAACGGTCAGGAACAAAGCAACGAAACGGATTCCCGCGCCCACACACTTGAGATGGTGGAATGGCTCGAATTGAGAAAGCTGGGCGTCCAGGTGAATATGCCGGATGACGTTGCGCTGATCCTCGAGTCGCTGGCAAACTTCGAATCACTCCCGCAAACCCGCTTGCCAGAGGGATTTGAGGGCCACCTGCGTCACTATCAAAAACGCGGCTACGACTGGCTAGCCTTCCTCTACACACACCGACTTGGAGCGTGTCTAGCTGACGACATGGGCCTCGGCAAAACGCTGCAGGCCATCGCGTTCCTTCAAGGGCTCAAAGAACAGTTTATCCCTGCCGTGCAGGACTCCTACCTTGACCGCCCACACTTGGTTGTAGTGCCTCCCAGCCTCCTCTTCAACTGGCAAAACGAGTTCAAGAAATTCAGCCCCTCCCTTAAGGTAACAGAATACACGGGGGCCCATCGTAATCTCCAAAAAGCTTACGGCGCGGATGTTGTTCTGACAACATACGACATCATGCGGCTTGATGTTGAAAAACTCGCTGCCACCCCTTTTCACGCGGTCGTTTTTGATGAGGCGCAGCTTCTCAAGAACCACAAATCGAGCCGCGCCAAAGCCGCCCGTCGACTCCGTCGCGCGTTCACGCTCTGCCTGTCCGGTACCCCCGTCGAGAATCATGCAGGCGAGTATCACTCCATCCTCAGCCTCGTCATGCCGGGATTGCTCGGTGACTACAAGTCTTTCCTCGAGGCTTCCAGGGAAAACCTCACCGCCTCCATCGCCCGCGCCCGACCCGTGGTACTACGGCGCACAAAACAGGAAATCCTCAAAGAACTCCCGCCCAAAAGCGAACAGGATATTGATCTAGAAATGACCTCCGAACAAAAGGAGTGTTACACGCGCATGGTTGCTGAGATCAAAGAGGAAGTCGCCAAAGCCTACAACCTCAAACCCGCCCAGCAAGCCAGCATCGTCGCCCTGACATGCCTTATGCGCCTCCGTCAAATCTGTATCTCTCCCGCGCTCATTGGCAGAAAGGTTAACGAGCCAGCTCCCAAATTTCTGTATCTCATCGAAAAACTCCGCGAACTTCGCGATCAAGGCCATTCCGCCCTCATTTTTTCGCAGTTCACCGGTGCGCTCGACATCGCTTGCAACGAAGCCGCTCAGGCCGGGTTATGCCACCAGCGGCTCGACGGTTCTACCCCCACGGCAACGCGCAAGATTTTAGTCGGGGAATTTCAGAACAGCGAACAACCGCTGTTCTTTTTCATTAGTCTCCGCTCGGGAGGCACAGGCCTCACACTCACCCGCGCCAGTTACGTCTTTCATCTCGACCCCTGGTGGAATCCGGCAGTGGAAAACCAGGCCTCTGACCGCGCACACCGGATCGGTCAGACAAACCATGTCTTCGTCCAACGACTCATCATGCGCGGATCAGTCGAAGAAAAGATGATGGCTCTCAAAGAGCGAAAACGTCAGATTTTTGAAGAGATCGTCGGTGGTGGAATCGGACGCCATTCAAGCGGCATGATCACTGCCGAGGATATAAAATACCTTCTCGAATGAGCAGTCAGATGGCGATCCAAACCTTAATAGATCAAAAAACGATCTCAGCGGCTTTAGGAGCGGACTCTCGCTCGCCTAGACCCGACGCTCTGCTGCTTGGCCCCCGGGGATCATCCGCTGGACTTTGGTGGAATGACACTCCGCTCATTGACGGACAACCTGTCGGCACGATCGGCCTCTTCTCAGCGGGAGACGGTGAGACAGCCCAGGCTCTTCTCCATCGCGCCTGCGATGAACTCGCCGCGAGAAACTGCCGCGTCGCTATCGGACCGATGGACCGCGACACCTGGCACCGGCACCGGCTCGTGACGCAGAGCAGCGACGAGCCACCCTTTTCCCTTGAGCCATGGACTCCGCCAGAGTGGCCCGAATGGTGGGCCTCAGCCGGATTTCGGGTCACTGCGGAATATGTCTCCTCACTCAACACCACACCCCAACAGCGCGACCCACGTCTCCCCCGCACTACCGCCCGGCTGGCAATTGAGGGTGTCTCCGTCAGGCGGTTTCGTTTAAACGATGCGCAAAGCGAACTCGATGCGTTATATGATGTCTCCACCATCGCTTTCCGGAATAATTTTCTCTACATGCCAATTTCACGCGCGGAATTCCTCGCTCTTTACAGCCCCCTGCTACCACAGCTCGATCCCCGGCTCGTTCTGCTGGCCGAATGCAAGGGGCAGCCATGCGGGTTTGTGTTCGCTTATCCGAGCTTCACGACAGGAGCACAACCAACAGTTGTGCTGAAGACGCTGGCCGCACTCCCAGGAAGGAAATTTGCCGGTCTGGGCAATCTTCTCGTTGACGAACTCCATCAACGGTCTCTACAACTCGGCTTTCGGCGAGTGATTCATGCTCTGATGCACGTCTCCAACAACTCGCTCAACCTCAGCCTTCGCCATGCCCGCCCGATGCGGCGCTACGCACTGATGGCTTTTGCGCTGTGAATATTACCCTCCATCTAAAAAGAGTTGCCCAGGAGTATCCAGACACTGCAGCGCTCATCAGCGGACGCGTTCACCGCGAACGTCAACTCACCTTTCGCCAACTCGAAACGATGGTTAGCCTTATCGCTCATACCCTAGCAAGCGCTGGACTTCACAAAAACAGTCGTCTTCTCTTGCTCGTCCGACCATCACTCGAACTCTACGCTATCCTTCTCGCAGCCCTCAGCCGGGGGATAACCTGCATTCTGCCCGATGCCGGGGGCGGAGCAAAATCCCTCGCCGCAATTTGTCAAAGACTACACCCAAACGCCGTCGCCACGGAAGGAGTGGCATGGCCCCTCTTCCTGCTCCTGCGTGCTTTGGCACGAATCCCCCTGCGCTTCTCACCCGGTGGAGCGCTCGTTGGCAGCATTCCTCTTCATACCCACCGCAGCAATGGTCTAAGGCAACTCCCCATCTTTGACCTGCCCGATAATCATCCGGCGCTTATCACTCCCACCAGCGGCACAACCGGCGTGCCAAAAATCGCGGTTCGCTCGCATGGGTTTCTTGAAGCGCAACGTCGCGCCCTTCAGTCCTGTCTCGATCTCCAAGCGGGTGAGATTGATCTCGTGAGTCTTCCAGTCTTCGCTCTCGCAAATCTCGCTGCCGGAGTGACTTCGCTCATCGCCGATACCAATTTTTCGCGCCTTGGCAAAACCACGGCGCACCGCATCTTCGCACAAATGCAACGGCACCATCCTAACAGGATGGCTTGCTCACCCGCATTTATTCAACGATTGCTCGATGGGCTTGAGTCCTCCGAGCAAAGGAGGCGCTTTTCCAACACACAACCATTTACACCACGACGCATTTACATCGGTGGCGCACCTGTGTTTCCCACGCTGTTGCGACGTCTTCAAACCCGATTCCCGGAGGCCAGCGTCAACATCGTCTACGGCTCAACGGAGGCAGAGCCGGTGGCGTGTCTTCCTGTCGAAGAGTATTCCGCCCCCGACAGAGAGGCTGCAACCCGGGGGGCCGGCCTGCTCGTCGGCAAACCCGTTGCAGGTATTGAAGTCCGCGTGATAAAAGATCGCTGGGGACATTCGGTCAACGATCTCACGGACGCCGAATTGTCACGTCTCGCACGGCCCGCAGGACAAGCGGGTGAGATTGTCGTCAGCGGACCGCATGTGCTTGGAGGTTACCTCGACGGGGTGGGGGATGACGAAAACAAGTTTTGCGCCGATGACCGACGCTGGCATCGCACAGGTGATGCCGGGCGACTGGATGAACAGGGGCGGCTCTGGATTCTTGGGCGGTGTTCTCGGCGCTTCGACGACGATCCAAACCCTGTTTACAACCTTCAGATCGAGGCTGCTGCCATGAATTTCGACTGGGTGCATCAGGCCGGGGCCATAACCATCAACCACAAACGCTACCTCGCCATCTCGACCAAACGTCGCCCAGAAAGCGCAGAATTTCGTGTTTTTCGTCTCGCGCTTGTCTGGGCGAAATTGTTTGCCATCGTGACATTACCCTCCTTGCCGGTTGACCGTCGTCACAATGCAAAGATTGATCATATTTCCCTCGAACGAACTCTTCGACGGGTGATGGCACGTCACAAACAAACAAATGTGACCGTTCTGAACAATACCAAGGTTAAAGTAGTTTAAAAATCTGGCCTTTTTCTAATTTTTTGCTTGCCAAAAAATGAAAATCGTAAGAATTTACTGTGTAAAGACATTTGCAAAGCATGAACTCAATGCGCTTCCCCCGTTTCCCCATTAATCTGATCTCGGTTTCGGAACAAACTCACCCCCGTCAGCCCGCGCGTTCAAGATCTCAGCGTTCGGCATTCGCCCTCGTTGCTGTTCTGGCTTTATTGGCCCTACTCCTTGTCCTCGTCGTTTCCCTGGCCAGTCTCCTCCACGTCGAGACCAGATCCAATGCCGCCGCAAAAGATTTGACCTTTGCTCGGCAGAATGCTTTGCTCGGACTCGAAATTGCTCTGGGCCAACTTCAGCAATACGCCGGCAGAGACCAGGCTGTCACTTTCCCGGCCACCACATTTTATCCAAAGAAAAACATCAATGACCCTCTGAGCGCTGCCCCCCGGCAGGGCAAAGGGCCCCTCTACGACGACCCCTCATTCGGGTTCCGCCAGTTTGCCCAAACCAGCAGCGCACGCAGTTACCTCACAAAAGTTGAAACGTACCTGACCCATGCGGAACGAGTTCAATGGAACAACGCCGTCACAAACTGGTGGCAAGCCAAAAATCCCCACTGGATCGGCATCGCTGACTCCAGTTTGCGTGTTGATGCCGCCTCAAATCCTAATGCCGTCCCGGTTCCCTTGGCGGCACAAAGTTATGAAACAAATCCAGACACCAAATTCGGTGAGTTCAAGCGCGATCAGCTTCCCGTATGGCTCGTGAGCGGTAACGAAAAGTTCCGTATCAACCAGTCCACTGGCGAGGTGCGTGATAATTCCGGTGCGGTGGTGGCCACAAACAATTACCCTGCCGACTATCAGACTCCGGATACTACGCTACCGGATCCAGTCGATCCAAACGCCTCCGGAGGCTCGCCCGAGGCAAAGAAAGTTGTCTGGCTGGTCAACACAGGCTCTGCAACCACCTCCAACAACTCCACCGACGGTCTCGACGGACGCGTGAAAGCTAGGAAACAGGAAATTAAAGCTCCCGCCGGCGGCAACAGCACCCAGACCATCGGACATTACGCCTACTGGGTGGGCGACGAATCCACAAAAGCTAATTTCGCCGTTCGTGATCCTTATTCCAGTGCGACACCTGGCAGCGTCGAATATCGCAATCGTCTGCAAAGTCCACAACGCATCGGTTGGGAGAATGTTAAAGGCTTTGCAAACGCCACCTTCAACAAAAACGATCCCGGGTTGGAAAATATCAGCACATCCAAGGAAATCAGTCTCCTTGAGAAAAACAATGCCACAGAAATTTTCCGGGCCTCAAAAGAGAATTTCCATTCATTGACCGCTTTTTCAAGAAGCCTTTTAACCGACCCTGTGTTAGGCGGGCTAAAGAAAGATCTAACGGCTTACCTTAATGCCAATCAGGGGCTGGATGATAATGATCCCATTCCGAACAGATCAAAATATCTAAACAACGACGCCCGCTTCAGGGCATGGAGCGGCACCAACACTGGATTTCCAAACGCCTCAAGTTCGGGTGGGTTGCCAACATGGGGTCAAATAAGGTATTGGTATCAAAACACTGCCAGCGGCGGGACAATTGCTCCAAACAAAGATAACGCGCCTCTGCTCACATATATTTCTTTGCATTGTGGGATGAGTTACGATCCCCCTACTGTTTCAGGCGGAAATGGAACGCTAAATTGGCATTGGGCACCGATCGTTGTCCTGTGGAACCCCTACGACGTTGGTCTTCAGACAGCTTCTTACGACCTCGAAGTTCAGGTGGCTCCGGACTTAAGCACGGTATACCTTTGCAAAACGAATCCTACACTCATAGAGCTCCAGCGCGATACCCATGCCGAGTGGGCTGAACGACCGGTCGGCCCAGAAACAGGCGATCCTCCGACTCGTCAGAATGTTTGGTCTTTCAAAGGCACCAAACCTAATCCAGACTTTCCAGATGGCGATCCGCTACGACCCTATTGGCCTATTGTTAAGTCGGATAATCCAAAATATAGCCCTTGGAATACTGCTTACAATAAGGACGGTTTCGATATCGGTGGGAACGGGATCTTTGTTCAAGACAACGACTACAACGACGGCACTTCAGACGCTTTCGGGAGGTTTTACTATAGACTAGGCTTGAGATCTGAGATGACATCACTGGCGCGTTTTATCTCAAGAAATGGCACGCGAACCTCAACGTCAACAAACTCCACATGGTCAGCGCTTGGGCCAAACACGCCAACCTTTGCTGTGGATTTCAACCCACACCAAAAACATAATTTTTCTCCAGGAGATGGCAACAAATTGCCAGTAAACGTGAAACTACCGTTTAGGATCACGACAAGCTTTGCGCCTGGGGAAGCCAAAGTGTTCTCTTTTCGTCCTAACGTATCAAGCCCGAAATTAACGCCTGTGTGGGATCCCGTTAATTTGCCATCAATCGAACTCTCCTCTGGAGTCGAAACATTTGACCATCCGGCAACCATTTGGTTCCCGTTGTTGGAAGTAAAAAATGGTCCGGACACAGCCAGTGGTCTTCGGTTTTTTGGAAAACTTAGCCCTTTTAACAGAATGATTCCAGCCGTTAGACTTTCGATTGGCGGAAATACTATCATGGAAGCCCAACAATTCGGTTCGGAAAATCAGAACTTGTCATTCACTGGGAAAGACTTTATGGATGCCGATCGTTCTGACAAAAACTATGACGGCGATGGAACAACAAACAATTTAGAACAAGATCCCAAATTTATAGATCAATGGCGTCCGATCTACAGTCGCACCGATTTTTACGATAATTTTCAGAACCAAACTAGGTTAACTTCCAGCAGCTTATGGTATTACGGAGAACAGTTCTTTACCCCCTTTCTCTCTCCATTTGGGACAATAGGCGCCACTTCCGGCAGTGGAACACAGCTAGATTTGCACTCGCATCTTGCCGCCTTTTCTCGTTTTAACTTTGCGGCAAAGAATTTCGACTTACATCCGATTATAGACCGCGCAAGAGACTATTTCTTGATCAACAACCGAAACTATCTAGGTAATAGGGAGGGTTTGTCAAAGCTCTCTCATGTTAAGTCTTATGATCGCAATAGCCTTCCTTATTTTGACAATAAGCAATTCACAGGTGACAACGGGTATGCCCTTATCGTCTACAGGCAGGTCGGTGCTTCAGATTTTTACAAGGGCCTTACTCACTTTCCAATCCGCATTGCACGACGTCCAAATTCAGAGATTCTTTCCTTAGGCCAGTTCCAACAGGTAAATCTGTCCTCGTATTTTTGGCAGCCATCCTTTCCGATTGGCAACAGTTGGGCGGGGCTTTACAACGACCGCGAAGCTATAGCCGGTATCCACTCCAGGCAGGTGGGTGTTGGAATATATTCGATTTCAAGCGCAAGCCCCGGATATCGTCCCAATAATTCTGGTTCAGCTTCCTGGGCATTTAATGATGGCACCGTGGTCAACGTGCCAGATAACATTATGTTGGACATGTCTTATGTTTTAAATGAAAATCTTTGGGATCGGTTTTTTCTCTCCACAATTCCGAATGGTCACCCCCAAGGCCAGCCGCTGCCCAACAGTCGGCTCAGGTTCACACGAGAGGCGGCGTCCAACGTGAATCCTTCGAGTCTTCGACAGTTTGATACAAGCGCTGCGCATTTAGAAAATGTTGGTGCGCTCAATGTCAACTCGACGTCCGTTGAGGCTTGGAAAGCGCTCCTGACAGCTTTTCGCGACCTGACACTCAAAAATACCCCAAACGATTCAGTTCCTATCGCACGAACGCTCGACCCCATTGGAAACGCTATTCAATTCACCCTGAGCAGAGGAAACGCATCTGTTTCGCCTAACATTAACATGACTGATATCGGCGCAACCGCAACCTTAAAGGATTATACAAGAATAAGTAACGGCCTGCGTTACCTGAACGATGATATGATCGCCGTCCTGGCTGAGCGTATTGTTGATGAGGTACGTTTACGTGGGCCATTTTTCTCATTAAGCGATTTTGTTAACCGCCGCTTGATTGCACCTGATGGTTCTGGAGTTCCGGGTTCCGCATGGCACCAGGCACGAACTAATGGATGGGCAACGGGAAATTATTCTTTTGCTCATTCGGGCCCGGATTCCTTTGGCCGAGCTCTCAATTTTTATCTTGATTTTATTTCACCAAATTACGATCCATTTATTGGGTTGCATGGGCTTACAGGAGCTCTCCAACGGGCTCTGGATGTTTCAGGCATTAACGGAGGCGTCAACGATCCGCGCCTTGGGTGGAACGGCTCTGGCACTGTACCAATTGTTGATAGCTCCTTTCACGACGTTGTTTTCCTGCCACGACTCAAAAACACCGGTCCGCTTGCCAAACCGGAAATGGTAGCGCCTAATGATAATTGGTCAAACGCTCAAGCCTATACCAACTCTGGTGTTGGCGGGGACGTGAACGTAAATTTACCCTATCCTCAGCCTCAGAGAAATCGTCTCGTAACTGAGCCAACAGTGCGTTGTCACCTCGATACGGAGCATCTTGCAGGGGCTCCTGCGGGTGAGGCAGGCTTTGTTTTACAAGGTGCACCTGGCTTTATCACTCAAGGCGATCTGCTTGCCATGATCGGTCCGGCCCTCACTTCTCGCGGCGATACCTTCCTTATTCGCACCTATGGCGATACCGTGGATCGCAACGGACGTCTGCTCTCCCGAGCCTGGCTCGAAGCGGTGGTGCAACGCGTGGCGGAGCCGGTCAAACCCGCTGGAACCTCGGACCCCGATAAATATCGCTACACCGACAAATTTGGTCGAAAATTCAAAGTGCTCAACCTTCGCTGGCTGAATCCCGACGAAGTCTAAAAAATCATGCAAAACGTTAAACTCCCCTCTGCGCATAAAAGAACATCCACCCGGGCGTCTCTCGATAATGGATGGACGTTTTCAGTTAGACTCATCATCTCGCTCATGCTTTTGATGCTACAGAACAACCCTCTCCAGGCGCAACAAGCGCGCCCGGCAAAAGAACCGTCCAGATTTGTGCTCTCCGCTGTTAATTTGAACGGTGTTGAAGTTCCTCCGCTATATTATGTCGAACTTAAACCAGGACCTAACGACAAACTGGTCGAAGAATATGTCGAATTTACAATAGGAGAAAACTCTCTTCGTTACCGGGTTCGTGTGCCTTTTAAACCGCCGGTATGGCTTTATGCAAAAAAAATTGGCCCGCGCGGTGAGGAATCTTACGAACCTTATTTAAAAGTACCCGTCGAAAGCTCAAATGCTGATCTGCTTCTTGTTTTTTACAACGATGACAAAGGAAATTTGTTGCACCGGTTTGTAGAAAATTCTTCCTCGGTGCATCCGCCCGGAACGGTTCGTCTAATTAATCTAAGCACAACCCGAGCGGCTTTTACTGCCGGAGGTGGACCAATGTTGGTTCAGCCTGGCAAAGATGAGGTTATCAAACCTGTCACAGAGGCAGATGGGCAGTTTCCCTTGGTTTGCAGTATTGAAATCGCAAATGGCCAAGCTTATGAATTTCCCAAAAGACTCATTCAATTCAGGCGTCCGGGAAACCGGCTGCTCGTGGTGTTGTCAGCTCTGGCTTTCGATGAACAAACTGGCGAGATGACACAGGACGGTGTACCAGTCACCAAAAGGGTTTATCGTACAGAACCTGTGATGCTCCCCGACACAGTTTCAGGGATCATGGAAAAAGGCTCCTCCTCTGCGGCCCACTTCGAGCGGCTGCGCAGGATTTTCGGAAGACTTGAAGCAGGCATTATCCGATTTTCTGCCGCGGAGAAGATGATTAACAGCCGTGGATCACTTCAACGAGACTGGGCTCGATCTCGCTCGTGTCTTCCGGTGAATCTCTCAATCTCCCGGTTTACGGTTTCACAGTCTCACGCCTCTTTTTTGTCCATCTAACCCCCCTCATGGCCCCTTGAAAAATATCCATTATCCCCACAAATCCGGTTGCCGCTCGGCCAACAGTCGGAAGGGCTTTTCACTCGTTGAGCTCCTGCTGGTTATTTCGATTATCTTAATTCTCTCGGCGGTTGTGGTTACATCATTCGGTGGTTTCAACCGCAGTGTGGGAGCGCGTGGAGCAACTGATCTTTTCGCCAGTCTCTCACATGCCGCACGGTTCGAGGCCATGTCCATGGGGCTCGGCGCTGTTCTGGCGGTTGATAACGGTGCAGACCCTAAGTATCGCTACCGTCGCATCGGTCTTTTTCGTTATGTTCCAGACCCAAACAATCCAGCCAACAAAATCCTTCAACCTGTGGGTGCTCCTGTTTTATTGCAACAGAACACCTATTTTTTGAAAAATTATTCCGATGGTTTTTTCGCCATGACGATCGATTTTCCGACGCAGGCGAACAATCCGGTATTTGCTTACAAATACACCGGAACTGGTCATCTCGACGACAGCCAAAAAAAACAGGATGTTCGCCTGGTTTTCTCGCCCGGCCCGCTGGATGACAACGGCGATCCAGTAAGCTCCACAGTGGCCGCGACCCGTGCGGGATTGCTCCTACGCAAAAACGGGCGACCAACGTTTCTCACCGTCCCTGATCAAATGCCTCTCGTCCCATGAATGACATGAAGACGCTTCTATTTCACTTATCACACCATTCTCCTCGTTTCATGCCTACTCCTGCTTCATCTTTGAAGTGGCGGGCAGGTTTCTCTCTCGTCGAGGTTGTTCTTGCGATCGGCATAGTATCCTTTGCGGTGCTGACAATCCTTGGCCTCTTTGGAGGCATTATCAACAGCGTCGGCGATAATACTGAGCGACGCACAATCCTCGAAGCGGTGGATTCCATGCGGGGGCATCTCATAACCCAAGGATTCGACACCGCCTACGGTTGGGTGCGCACAAATCAAGAGTTTGTATTTGTTACTTACAAAGCAGGGCCCACAGGAAGCCCTGACGCGAACGGGCAGAGAGTTCTTGGACGATGGATGATGCCTACCGATCCTGACCTTGCGCTCTATGAAGCCACCCGGGTCGGTCGCTGGGTGCGCGCAAAGCTTTCTGTCTCTCCGTCGAACCCCGCTGGGATTGCTCTCCCGCCAGATGCAAATAATTATGAGAGCGGAGTCTTGGCTGTGCTAGCCGAAATGGACTCAGTGGAGACGCCTTCCCTGCCTCTTCCCTCCAATCCACGAATCAAGACAACCATTGGAATCACACGATGACTCTCCAGGAACCACACCCCCATTGTCGTCCGACGCCTGCCCGCCAACGTGGCGGCTTTACGCTTCTTGAACTTCTCATTGCGACCGCCATAACAACAATTCTTGTTTTTTTCCTGATGAACGTCGCGCAGGGAATTTTGAACGGTTACGCCCGCACTCATTCGGTTATCATTCGCAGTGGCGACGTGACGTTTGCTCTCGACCAACTCATCACAGATCTCGAATGTTTGGTTATCCCTAATGCTCCCGGCGCTGAGGGGCTTCGCCTTTCTTTGGAGACCGTCGGAAATGCCAACAACGTTCCGTGGCTAACTTTCCTCAGCGCCGCGGTTGATAACGACAATTCAACACCGCAAAACGTTAACGGTGCTACCCGGGCGGTCTCTTATCGGCTGGCGAAAAAACCTGCCATCGATAGCGACCCTTTTTCACCTGAGATCTACGCGCTCTACCGCTCGATCGCCTCCTCAGCCCACACTTTTGATAACGCGCTTGACAAGACAAATCTTCAGGACGACTACTGGAACACTTTGCCAGCTACACCGCTGCCAACACCTCAACCCCCAACTGCCACTGGCAATCTGCTTGCGGAGAATATTATCGGCTTCTCTGTGCTGTTCCAGTATCTTGACAGCGGCGGAAATTTGGTATGGACGCAATCGAACGATCTGGTGAGCATTCGACGTGACGGAACGTATCTCAATAGTTCCCCTCTACCTTCAGGTTTTCTGCGCGCTCAAGTGACTGTTACCGCAATCAGCCCCGAAGGGGCAAAGCGTCTGGAAACAGGTATGCCGTTTGCCGAAGTCGTCGAGCGCTACGCAACGACTGTGACTCGTCAGACGTCTTTCTTCTAACCTAGCTAAACGCCCGAAATTTCCAGCCAATCCGGATGCTTTTCAGCATGGGAGGCTATATCCTCAAGAACCGCATCACGCGATATCTCGGGCCGCCAATCCCAATTCTTTTGCGCAGCAGTGGCATCTAACACCACCCATGGGATGTCGAATGGTCGGGTTTCATCTCCCGGGGTCACCATGTGAGCACCAAATCGCGCAGCGCACCAGTCGCTTAACTGAGCCAGAGAAATGGCACTCCCTGCTCCGCCGCCTAAGTTGGCGATTCTTTGTGTGCACCGGGAGGGATGGGCGATCTGCTTTGCAAGAAGCCTCGCCAGATCGGCAGGATGCATAACGTCCCGCACCTGAAATCCTGTGCCCCCAAAGCCAATGAATCTCAGTGGCCGTTTTCGTGCCCAGGCATGAATCCAATAAGAGAAAATCCCCTGATCAGGTCTGCCAAACTGCCCGGCCCCCGCCATGACCCCACAGCGATTTATCCAAACCGGAAGGTTAAACGCCTCGCTGTATTCCAGCGCAAGCAACTCCGAACAGCGTTTAGTCGCGCCGTAAAGAGAGACCGGAGGGCTTGTGTCAAATTCTTCGGAGACTCCCTCTGCCGACACTCCCGGCGGCAGCGCGGCCGATAAATCTAACGTAAACGCCCGGTTTTGCTCGACAACCGGCAAGGCCGAAAATGAACGAATCGAATAGACCCGGCTTGTGCTGAGCAGAATAAAACCCGCACAACGTTGCCGACAAAATTCGAGAAGGTTTGTCGTGCCCTCAAGATTATATTCCAGAAGTTGACGAGGGCTGCTCCCAGCACCCACGCCAGCCAGAACGCTCGGGTTGGCTGAGGCATCAATCACCCAGGAAATATCGCGAACGCTTTCGAGATCACTCCAGAGACGAACATCCGCGTGGATGACGCTCATCCCCTCGGCAATCAGCGCCCGCCGGTTCGTCTCACTTCCCGGTCGGGAGAGGTTATCCAATCCACAAACCGTCCACTGAGGAAAGTGATCGCGCAACGTGCGCGCGACGGAACTCCCCACAAAACCGCAAATTCCAGAAATAAGAATTTTCATCGCCCGCATTTAGCTCCGGTGATAGCGAGATTCAACCTTGAATCAGCTGTCCAAACTTTGACTGCGACTGAGATGTTTTTGGAGGTTGTTTCCAAAATTCACGTTTCAAGCGGAGTCCCTCTTTGGTCGGAGCTGTTTAAATATTTAAATGCTGTTCGATTGGACGCGGCAAAAAATGTGGTGAAATTAAAAAAAAAGATGCAAAATGTTCTTCTCCTGCTAGCATAAGAATTCCTACTATGCAGAAAAAAAGCGGTTTCTCTCGTCGCCTTCCTGATTTAGTAACTGAAGAGCTTGTCTCTGCCCTCTCCAAGAACACCACCTACGAATTCAAAGAGTTGTTCGATGTGGTCTATGAGCGCCTGAAAGAGCGCAACGCTGCCTCTGGCGGAGAGGAGATGTTGCGATTACGCTCATACGAAAAGCTTCAGGGCCTTGTCCAGCGCGGGCTTGTAACAAAAACGGGTAAAAAGTATAAAGGCAAGAGTGCCGCCCTTCAGGCCGCCCAAGCCGCGGCTGCAGCCGCCCTTGCTGCACCCCCTGTAAAAGCTTAACGGAAATTTCTCCTTAGGGCTATGCCGCAAGGCACTAACCCGAGAGCCTTAAACATTTCAAAAACCGGCCATCCTATCCGCCTGATTTCCTATGGCGACCGATTACATACCTGCTCTTCTTCACCTCGGTGTCGCCGTGGGTTTTGCGGCTATTGCGCTTGTAATTAGTGTTTTGCTTGGCAAGACTGGCATCACTTCCAAAACAAAGGATAGCCCTTACGAATGCGGCATGGTTCCGGTCGGAGAAGCTCAGCCTCGCTTCAGCGTCAAGTTTTATCTTGTCGCGATGCTGTTCATCCTCTTCGATCTGGAAATTGTCTTCATGTATCCTTGGGCAGTTGTTTACAAAACACTGATTGCTGACTCGCCAGTTGTTCTTCTCAGCATGCTCGGTTTTGTTGGTCTCTTGCTGGTTGGTTATATTTACGCGCTGAAAAAAGGCGCTCTGGACTGGAAAAATTGAGTGAATTCTGCTGCCCGATCATGGTGCAACGCATCTCTCTGCACAAGCTGAAGGGCCCTCTGTCTGACGTCCAAATGGAGGTATTGCTGCGCGAAACCCGCGTGCATCTCCTGCGGCTGCAAGAAATCCGGACTGTTCGCTGCGGTAAACGTATTCCCCAAGATCAAGAGTGGGATTTTTTTATCTCCACAGAATTTGAAACTCGAGAAAAAATGCTCTACGCACTCAACAACCCTGTTTACATAAAATTGCAGGAGGTGATCATTGCACCAGCTGTTGGGCAAACTTTGGTTTTGGAGTTCGAGACAGATCCACTTAAAGACACGCGGTATTCCTAACCACCTTCTTAAAGAGTATTCGCAGCCAAAGCGGCGTGGACGGTGTTTTGTGATGGTGACATCCGATATGAATAACCAAAAAACCACCCTCTCGTCCTCGCTACCAGCCAAACCCTCTTTCGGCAGGTTTGCCCGATCTTTTTTGCCTCGAATACTTAATGCCGCTCTCTAGCTGGTTTTCTGTGTATTATCAGGCAGCGGATTGCTCTTGGCTTTGCGGCTGCCGCCCGGCTCCAGAGGCGGTCGTGGCCTTTTTGCTTATGGATTGTCGAGACACGAGTGGGGTGATATTCATACGTGGTTCGCTTACGGATTTATTGCGCTGATATTTGCCCATCTAGTGCTGCACTGGCGTTGGTTTTGGCAGGTGGCCGCTCGACGCAGTTCGGTGCCGCTATTGGTTGGTCTCGGGGCCGGGTTGGCGCTGGCCATTACCATTTTCTTTGCTCCTTTAACGAAAAATAGTCGCGCAGGAAAACCTGCTCACGTTTACGAAAAAGGGTTGACTGGAAATGCCGGATGGCGCGGCGGCGGTCGTGGTCACGAATAGGATAAGAGCGTTTTTAGACCTCTACTGCCTGGTTTACCGCTTTACCAAGGAGGCACGAGTCGGGGGACCGGGAAGCGGGGATGAGGCAAGTAATTCTCCTGTCGCGGGATCAAGGAGAACACAAAAGGCCCCATTCTCGTCGTTCCCTGTGACAAAGATAACATTCTCTGAAATGGCCAGAATGTTTACAGGGTCAAACGGCAACGGCAGAACTCGATGGACGATGCCAGTCACAAAATCCTTCGATGCGGAACTGGGCTGAGGAAAATCGAAAATATGAAGTTCTCTCGCGGGGTGAAATGTCTTTTTTACATCTTCCGCCGTGCGGATCTTGGTTTTTCCAGAAATCACGCTCGCGATACGTTCTCCGCACTGGACGGGCATCTCCGCGCCGGCTTTGGCTTTAAAATGTCGGACCATTCGGCGTGCGGTGGCGTCGAATAATGCAAATCCGCCATTTGGTGAAGCGTTGGAAACCAGCAGCCAGTCACGTTCCCCCTTGGTAAAAGACAACACCCGATCCGGGAAGGCCGTTCCAAAAGAGCCGTCGGCGGCACTCGATACAACATCCGCCGCTCCTAAGACGCCAGAGGACAGATCAGACAATTTGGCAAACAAAACCGCCCCGTAGAGATCGAGAGTTACTGCCACTATTCCGCTCTCAGGGAAAAACACAACAACTTCAGGTCCTGGCCCTTGATCTCGCGGATCATTCGGAAGATGTAACTCTGGCTTGTTACGCGGTAAAAGAATGTCCTCAAGCGGTTCAAAAGATTCGAGATCCAAAAGCATGAGCCGCTGCCCCTTGGCTGGTGAGTTGTCATCGTCTTTTTGAAAACTCACCAACGCCCGTTTCCCGTCCGGCAACGGTCGAATATGTTCTCCTTTGCGCCCCGGTGGATTGAGCTTCTTGCGGGCATTAAATTCTGCGATGATCTTTCCTTCGGAGGAAATTTTGTAGAAAAGCCCCTTGCTTGCAGCCACAATAACGTGCTCTCCAGCCAGCGAGAGATCACTGATTTCTGCCCTTAGCGGCAGAGAACGCGAAATGTTTTCCGGCAGAGAGATGATCTCCAATGCCGGCGCTTCTTTACCGCCAACTGCCGCGAAGACCACCACCCTCCCATCTTTCTGCGCAAGCGAAACAATTTTAAACGGCTCACTGAGCTGGTCTGGACCAAGGCGGCGTACATTTTGAATCTTGGCATCCGATATGCACACCTCCGCAATTCCAGGCTTGGCCCCACGGAATGTCAAATAAACAGATGCTTCATCTGCTTTGACTTGTGCTGAAACGATGAATGCCCCGAAGAAAGCAATCGCAGAGCTGATTATATTAAGCTTTCGAAAACATATACACATGCTTTATCCATCCCACAATCGCTTAAGTTGACGCAAGAGATTTCTGGTTTTGTTACGTAATTGTCACATATCCCTCCTTGCTCTGGCAGTTTCGGTCGCCAACTTTTAAAAATGTCTTTCTTTCTGCGTTTTGAAAGCATCGAAAAAAGTTTTGGAGACAAAAAGGTTCTTGACGGTGTGACGCTTGGGCTTGCCCGAGGCGAATGCGTTGCGTTGCTTGGGGAATCAGGCTGCGGAAAAACATCTTTGCTCAACATTGCGGCCGGGTTCCTTAAAGCTGACTCCGGTCGGTTGACTTGCGATGGTCAACCCCTGGATGATGGTCCACTCCACGTTCCCCCGCGGCGGAGGGGTTTTGGCATGGTATTCCAAGACTTCAGCCTCTGGCCACATATGACGATAGGGCGCAACGTCGGCTTCGGCCTTGAACTGCATGGGTTTAACCGTGCGGATCGCGAAGCCAAAGCCCGCCAAGCCCTCGAACGCGTCGGCCTGGCCGGACGGGAAAATGATTACCCCACCCAATTATCTGGTGGCCAACAGCAACGCGTGGCTATCGCCCGAGCAATCGTAGTTGAACCCCGTTTGCTGCTTCTCGACGAACCGCTCAGCGCCTTGGACGCCCGCATGCGCGACGAACTGCGCGATGAAATTGCTCGCATGGTGCGTTCTCTCGGAATAACCGCTCTCTACGTGACACATGATCAAACAGAAGCTCTCACTGTAGCCCATCGCGTGGCCGTTATGCGTAACGGACGCATTGAACAAGAAGCCACCCCGGAAGAAATTTATATCAACCCCGCAAACGCTTTCGTCGCCACCTTTCTCGGTGCGGCAAACATTCTTAATAACGGGGCTTTCATGCTCCGACGCGAATCGGTTGAGATTTATCCCGGCGGGGCGGGTGATATACCTCCCGGATTCGATGTGTTACAGGGGCACTGCTTGATCTCCCGCTACGTAGGAGGGCGTTACGAGGTCACCATAGAGACGCACTCGGGTGAGTTGCTGCGAGGCTATTCTCCAGAAGCTCTCGCACCCGGCTCTCCAGCTTCAGCGCGGTTTGCCCAATCGGCTCGGCGTTCTTTTGGAGGGAGTGCATGAAACCAACCTTATGGATTTTCATTTTCTGCGTTGCTGCTTTTCTCAGCGCCTGCGGTGGGTCCGGAGAAGGAAAGTTAGTCGTTTACAGCGCCGGCCCACGTCCTCTTGCCGAAAAGATCTGTCGTTCTTTCGAAGAAAACACCGGAGTGAAAGTAGAACTCTTCTCGGCCACCACAGGTCAAATAATGGCGAAGGTGGAAGCTGAGAAATACAACCCCAGAGCTGATGTGCTTCTAATTGCGGCTGAAACGCCCATGGTGGGACTCAAACTTGCCGGACGCCTCCACCACTATCGTCCTGCCGGGCTCGAATACCCAAAACCTGGCTGGTCCGATCCTGAGGGGTATTACCACGCCACCGGTGCGGCGGCTGTGGGCATCGCCTTTCGTAGGGGCGAAACCGATCCCACCAGCACCTGGCGCGGTGTCCTCGCGGAGGGTTTGCAAAACGGGCGCGGACGTGTCGCTATGCCGTCACCGTCGCGCTCTGGCACGGCGGGCGATTTTCTGCTCGCCCTTCGCGATCTGCTTGGCGAGGGATTTTGGGACTTGTTCAAAAATGCCCGACACCGTGGTTTCGAAATCGTCGGGGCCAATAGCCAAGCCGTCACGGGGCTTTCGATCGGTGCCTATGACGCCGTATATTGTGCTGCGGACTACATCATTTGCCGCGAAATCGCCAAAGGCGAGTCATTGGAAATCCATTTTCCGCCAGAAGGATGTCTCTACGTCTTCCGGCCAGTGGCTATTCTTGCATCGAGTCGCCGCATCCCCGATGCGGAACGGTTCGTGGATCACTGTTTTACTCGCGATGCGCAGGAAAAAATCGCCGCCGATCACCTTATCCCCGCACTTCGCGACCTGCCTCTCAGCACGGTGCGGCGTCGCTTCGCTGTGCCAGAATCCCTACCGTTTGATCCAATCGCCGCTCTTCAGAACCAGAAGCAAGTGATCCGTCGTTTTCAATACGAAATCGAACGCGCCGTCATCAAACCATGAACCCAAAAACCGCCCGCTTTTTCCTAGTGCTCGGGCTTAGTGCGCTGGGGCTTACCATCGGCTATCCGATCACAGTGCTTTTCGTCGAAAGCATCCGGCCTGGGCTCATCGGCGGCATGCCGGGCAAATGGTTCGAGGTCTATTTTAGCATGTGGCAAACGCCCGGTCTAGGCGAAATGCTTCTGAACTCTCTCCTCTGGGGGCTTTCCACCACACTCGGCGCCTGGCTGCTTGGCATCCCGTGCGGTTGGCTCCTCGCGCGCACAAACATGCCTGGAAAAAAATGGGCCCGGATTCTTCTGCTGGTTCCTCTGATGAGCCCCGCCTACATCAACGCACTGGCTTACGTGCTCGCTATGCAGCCGGGAGGCTTTGCCGATCTCCTCATGGGCGGATTTCCGGATGGCATCCGATCGCTCTTTTTCAGCTTTTGGGGAGTTACTTTCGTCATGGTTCTTGCTTCTTTCGGGGGCGTTGCATTGGCCATCGAGGCGGTTTTACGCGGCATCCCCACTCGGCTTGAGGATGCGGCTGCCTCGCTTGGGGCTTCACGCTCCGTCACCTTCCTCAAAATCTTGCTACCACTGGTCGCACCCGCAGTTGTCAATTCAGGAATTCTTGTCTTCCTTGACGCTATTTCAAACTTCGGTGTCCCCGCGGTCATGGGCCCTCGCTCAAACCTTCCTCTGCTCCCCGCTGAAATCTACGCTTACGCTACGAGCTGGCCCGTGGATCTCCCACTGGCCACGGCCTTGTCTGTCCTGCTATGTGTCGGAGCTGTAGCGCTCATTTCCCTGGGGCGAATCCTTATTTCACGCCATCCCGTCGGTCGCACGCGCCCTTCACCAGGACGGGAAACATCTCTCGGCGCTCTCGGATCTGCGCTCGCTTGGAGCTGGTTCCTTTTCCTTTTCTTTATCGGTGCCGGAATCCCTAACGGGGTTATTATTGCTACCAGCCTTGTGGAAAATTGGGGCGCCGGTGATGTCGGTCTTCGTTGGACCTTTGAGCACTACACCAAACTTTTTGCACCTGGCTCCGGATCTTTTCAGGCTCTGACAACCAGCCTCCTCCTCAGCGCTGGCACAGCCAGCTTCTGTGTCACTCTAGGAGCACTTGTTGCCTATGGAATGCATCGCGCTCCGGGTTGTCTCGCCAGTCTGCTCGATTCGCTTGGGTTGTTACCCCGCATGATCCCTCGAATCGTTACCGCCATCGCCTTTATTCTCGCATGGAACGCGCCATGGGTTACTCTGGAAATCTACAACACCATCTGGCTGCTCGCTCTCGCTTACTTCGCTCTCTATCAATCCGACGCCCTCCGTTTTGCTGACTCTGGAATGAGACAAATCGGGAGCAACATGGAACAAGCAGCCGCCCTCTTCGGAGCTACTCCGGCTAAGATTTTCAGTGCCATCATTCTCCCCTTACTTTGGCCAGGACTTTTTGCCGCATGGATGACCACTTTTGTCGTTTGCATGCGCGACTGGGTCGCCTCGATCATTCTCCTCCCGCCCGGCGTTCAGACCATCGGCAGCTATATCTTTAATCAGTTCGATCAGGGCAATATCTCTCTCGCCATGGCAATGACCACCGCCACTGTAATCCTTGGCACAGTCGTCCTCGTTGCGATGCAGTCACGAAAAAAATGAGCCGAACACGATCCGAAATTCGCCCCAAAATATAAAATGGGTGTCCGAGCCTCGCAATTTAAGGCCGGTCCAGGTAAAAATTCATTGGCTCCAAAAACTTTTTGAACAATCTCTTTCCGTCAAATGCTCGGAGCACTAATCCGCACCGAATTGTGACAGCATTGTTACATTAAAAACCTTTACCTACAGCTTGTCCTTCCATAATTTAACCATATCTCCAGACCATAAACGAATTTTCCTAATTCGGTTGGGTCTCAAGAATAAAAACCTGTAGGCGTCAGGTGGAGGTGACGTCTTCAATGATCCAAAACAGTCACAATAAATCCTATGAAAAAATATCTTCTCATGATGGCGTTTGTTGCCGTCTCAATCGCTGGAGCCCAGGCTCAAATCACCATTACTCAATGGGACTTCAATAACATCACACCAGGCGATCTTACTACAGCCACTCCGAGCATTGGGAATGGTTCTCTTACTCTCATCGGCGGCACGACGCACCCAGCTACCGGTTTCTCAGGCAACGGATCAAGTGACCCAACCGCTGGCACTAACCGTGCCTTCCAAACGACCACATACCCAGCGCAAGGCACTGCAAGCGGCACGGCCGGCGTGCGATTTAACGTTTCCACATCTGGCTATTCATCACCAACCTACAGCGCATTGAACATCTTTTTTGATCTTCGCCTCAGCAATACCTCCAGTCGGTGGTATCGGCTTGATTACACCACCGATGGTGGAACCAATTGGACACTCGGCAGTGCAACGCGTCTTGGCACGTCAGCCAATGCAGGGGATACTTGGTTTAATAACAACTCCGTGACGATCTCAGATACAGCCGCCTTGAACAATGCCAATTTTGGGTTTCGAGTGGTTTCAGTATTCAGCCCCATTTCGTTTATTGAAAATAACAGCACAACATCCTACGGTGGTGATGCCGCCTACGAAGTAGCCAGAAATACGACCTCAAATTATGGAGGAGGCACATGGCGCTTTGACATGGTTACCGTGCAAGCTGTCCCTGAGCCCGCCACTTGGGCGTCCCTCCTGTGTGGCCTGACAACGTTGGTTATCTTCCGACGTCGCTTCAAAAATTAATTCAGCGGCCATTCAGAAAACTTAATCATTCAACCTGCGGGCGGGAAGAGCCGCTAGCTCCTCCCGCCCGCACTATTTTATGAATCAAAATGAGCGAGAATTATCTTTTCGGTTGATCCCAAATTTCATAATTCGCCAAGGCGATGTGGTTCGAGAAAGCCCGGCCGAATTTTTCAGCAACAAGAGAGGCAAGATGGCGCACTTTCAGCCGTTTCTGAAGAAACTCAACAGGTTCGAGTTGTGCACTCCGTCCCTCGGCTTGCATGTTCCGAATGAAAAGTTTCCGCACCGCATTTCCCGTTTGTAACTCAAACATCGGCCTGCGTTAGCAAAGATAGATTTTGTCATCGCGAGGAATTTTTTATTATGTAATCTCACGCATCGAAGCCCTCCTCTGCCCCCTCCTTTGCGTCTTTGCGTGAGCCTCCAATCCCCAAGCAACAACGCATCGCCGACTGCCTTTCGAGCTTGGACGAGCTGATTTCTGCCGAAACCCTCAAGCTGCACAAAAATGGCCTGATGCAGCAGTTGTTCCCAACCCCGGAGGAAACGCCATGAATCTCACGCCCGCTTCGCTAAAGACGCCAAGACGCAAAGAATTAAACACAACATCTTTTTGAAAATTCTAGTTTCCAAAAACATTTCGACGACGTTCGGATTGGTATCTCAGATCGTAACTGCTCAGGTAGCCGCCCGCCTTGGGGCGGCTACCTGTGAGTGAATGGCGGGGCGCACGCACCCGACGCGTGGGCGAGACTCACGAAGTGTTGACCGCTGGCGTGAAGGGGGTGCCGAGGAACACGCGCTGCAACGCATCCAAGTCATTGAGGCCGTTCTTGCGTGCCGTGGAGACGTAGCCGCGGATGCGGCAGAAGTCCACGAGTGCCTCGATGCTGCGAAAGGTGCCGGAAATTTCTGGCGCAGCTTTATCATCCGCAAATCCCTTTCCGACTGGTTATTGTCGAAGGGCACGGCGAAGTCGCGCATGAAGGCGAGGATTTCATTGGGATGGTCGCGGAAGCGGTCGAGCGGGTTGCGGGCCTTGCTCTGCTGGCGGCGGCCCCTGCCTTTCGGGCCGTGAAGTGCCGCGACTGGGTTTTGCGCGTAGCCCGCCCGAACGATCTGTTCGTAGCCCTTGAGAAACCGCTCC
>CALDSX010000046.1 GCA_937924445.1 uncultured Chthoniobacterales bacterium | reverse complement strand
GGCACTCGTGGACTTCTGCCGCATCCGCGGCTACGTCTCCACGGCACGCAAGAACGGCCTCAACGCTTTGGAGGCGTTGCAGCGCGTGTTCTTCGGCACCCCCTTCGTGCCAGCGGTCAACACCTCGTGAGTCTCGCCCACACGTCGGGTGCGTGCGCCCCGCCATTCACTCACAGGTGGCCGCCCCAAGGCGGGCGGCTACCTGAGCAGTTACCGAGAATCAACCGCCAGTTGTCGGAAGAGAGGAACCGGGTTATCTACTGAACTTTACCCAACAGCCATGCTTGACATCAAATTTATCAGAGAGAATCCAGAACTTGTTCGGGAGCGCCTCGCCTTGCGCGGAGGTGAGTATGATATTCAAAAAATCCTTGAGCTTGACGCCGCCTGCCGGGCGTCGGAGACCGAGCTACAGAAACTTAATGCTGAGCGCAATGCACTAAGCAAAAAGATTGGCGCATTGCGCGCTAAAGGTGAATTGACGGCGGAGTACGAGGCCAGGGTCAAATCATTTTCTGCGCGAATAACCGAACTTGAAACGGAGAGTGCGAGACTGGACGGAGAGCGGCGCGCTGCCCTTCTTGCAACTCCTAATCTTCCGCACCCACTTTGCCCGCCAGGTGCGAATGCTTCAGCAAATCCTGTGATTCGAACTCACGCCGTGCGCCCGACTTACAGCTTTAAACCATTAGATCACGTAACCCTTTGTGAGAAGCTTGGGCTTATTGACTTTGAGAGGGCAGCAAAAGTTGCCGGGAGCGGATTTGCCTGTTTCACTAATGCCGGAGCCCGGTTGGAGCGGGCGCTCATTAACTTTCTTCTCGACCTTCAAACCAGAGAACGAGGTTACAGAGAGATTTCTCCGCCATTTATTATTCGTCGCGACTGTATGGTTGGGACTGGCCAGTTACCGAAGTTCGAAGAGGATATGTATGGGATTGACGAGGGAGCAGCCTTTCTCGCTCCCACAGCAGAGGTTCCTGTGACAAATTTGTATCGCGACGAACTGATGCCCGCTTCAGCGCTTCCGATAAAACTTGTGGCCTACAGCCCTTGTTTCCGCCGGGAAGCAGGATCAACGGGGCGTGATACTCGTGGTATTCAGCGGTTGCATCAATTCGATAAGGTCGAGTTGGTAAAAATCTGCACGCCTGAAACCAGCGAAGCGGAGCATGAACTACTCACGGCCGATGCGGAAGAACCGCTTAGCCGTTTGGGTCTCCATTTCCGAACTATCGAACTTTGCACTGGCGACTTGGGGTTTTCTGCGCAAAAAACCTTCGACATCGAGCTCTGGTCGCCGGGGAGGGAGACATGGCTGGAGGTGTCAAGCAGCTCGAATTTTGGCGATTATCAGGCGCGGCGAATGAATCTGAGATTTAAAGGAGACGACGGTAAGAATCGCTTTTGCCACACGCTTAACGCTTCAGGCACAGCACTGCCGAGACTATTCATTGCTCTCATTGAGACCTTTCAACAGGCGGATGGAACAGTCCTTCTTCCAGAAGTTTTGGCCCCGTACATGGGGGGGGTGGAAAGGTTGCTTTTATGTTGACCACCTATTACTGCGGATGAAGGTCTGCGATTTAACCCAGTTTTATTCGCCTGTCAGCGGCGGGGTAAAGCGTTATCTTCACGAAAAAAAAGCCTTTATCGAACGCCTGCGGCCCAACGACTCGCATGTGCTGATCGTGCCTTCTGAGTCTGATGGTGTTGAGCGCGCCGGGCAATGTGTGGTTTACCGTATAAAGTCGCCTCTGGTCTCCCGCACCTCTCGTTACCGGCTTTTGCTGCGACTTGGCGCAGTCGAAACAATCTTAGCTCGGGAACTTCCTGACGTGATTGAAAGCGGCGATCCGTATCAGTTGGCTTGGAAAGCGGTCGCCTCGGCACGTGCTCTCCGGACGGCCGCTGTGGCATTCTATCATTCGCACTTTGCGGAGGCCTATGTGCGTTCGGTTATGAAGTTTTTCGGTGAGACCGCCACGGAATTCATGGTTGATCTCGCCCGCCGGTACACTCGGACACTCTACAATCGGTTCGACAGAACTATTGTCCCCTCAGCGCCTCTGAAGGAGGTTCTTGCCTCATGGGGCATTGACCGTCTCTGCACGATTGATCTCGGGGTGGATGTCGAACTTTTTAAGCCAGATCCTGAAAAGGGCGCGCTTGTTCGTCGCGAATTCGGATTCAACAAAAATAGCGTCTGCCTCCTCTACGTAGGCAGATTAGCACCGGAGAAAAATCTTGGGTGCTTGATTTCGGCATTTCGACTTCTCCACAAAGCGGAGCCAGATCGCTTCCGGCTCGTAATTATTGGGGATGGCCCGTTAAGAAATGAAGTACTGAGCTTAAAAGAGGAGACAAAGTCTGTTATCTGGCTTCCTTTCCTAGACGATGCCAAGCGCTTGCCTGGTATCTACTGTGCGGCGGATCTGTTTGTTCACCCTGGGTTGCAGGAGACCTTTGGGCTTGTAACTATTGAAAGTCAGGCATGTGGCACCCCGGTTGTCGGAATCCGCGGAAGCTACATGGATCGGCTGATTTATAGCGGGATCACTTGCTGGGCGGATCGCAACGATGCGCCCTCCCTTGCGGAAGCCATAAATAAAATGCTCTCCATAGATCTGAAACAGGTCGCTCTAAAGTCCTCCGCTCATGTGAGAGAAAGGTATTCCTGGAATAGAATTTTTTCGCGGCTTTTTGGTATTTATGAAGAAGTGATTTCCGAACGGGGCGCTTGAAGCTGATTCCAAATTTCTGCTTGCGAAGCTGGCAGTGCGGAGAAAAGATACTTTGGATGAGTCAAGAAAAACCGCGTCGTGGATTTGGTTGCCTGAGTTTTTTCCTTCTACTGCTGTTGGCGGGCAGTGCTGTCTTGAATTTAATCCTTTTTGCCGCTCTTGGCATGGGGACCAACAGCGATAGCATACAGGTTTCAACAAAAGCCCCAAGATTTAATGAACGATTATTTATAGAGGGAAAAACCTCTAAAAAGCAACCAGAGGATCAGACAAAGGATAACTCCCGGATCGCGCTCATCGATCTGCGTGGTTTAATTGGGAACGAGGTCAGGGGGCAACTGGGCGATTCGATGGTAGAAGACATGGAACTCGCAATGCGTCAAGCGAGTTCAGATCCTAAAATCAAAGCTATCCTGCTCCAGATCGAATCCCCCGGCGGTGAAGTGACGGCCTCTGATCGAGTTTATCACGCGGTTAAAAAAGCGCGTGAGAAGAAGCCCGTTGTTGTTTTCCTTGGCTCCATTGCTGCCTCAGGCGGATTTTATGTCGCTTGCGCCGGTTCTTATCTGATCGCTAACGAGACCACTTTTACGGGAAGTATTGGTGTTATTATTAGCACAATAAATTTTGAGTCGTTTCTTGGTAAAGTCGGTATCGCTCCTGTCGTGTTCAAGAGTGGGCGATTCAAAGACATTCTTAGCGGAGCGAGACCCATCACGGATGAGGAACGGGAACTTATCCAGGGGATCGTCACTCAGTCTTACGAGAAGTTCCTCGGAATTGTCGCAGACGAGCGTAAACTGGATCGGGAAATGCTCCGAGGACAGGTGGCCGATGGGCGAATCCTCACCGGTAAAGATGCCCTCGCAGCCGGTCTCGTAGATGCGCTCGGGCAGTTCGAAGATGCTTTGGCTAAAGCTCGTGAACTTGGCGGTGCCCCCAACGCTCCGTTGCATCGTTTCAGGGCTTCCTACCGGTTTGCAGATTTCCTAAGTGCTCTCAGCCAGTCGGCTTTTCAAGAGCGCGTCATGCGGATTGAAATGGGCAATAGCACCAAAATTCGTCTGGAGCCGGGACGCTTATATTATCTACCAGCAGCTCTCGGTGGCATGTAGTGGCTTTTGACCGCTTGGAGTTGTGCAATCCAGTGCATGAAAAGATTAAAAAAGCCGTTCCAAAAAAAATGGCCGTTAAGTTTCAAGCTGTGCCCAAGTAAAAAAACAATCACCATGAAGGGCTGATTCCCGCAAATAATTTAAAAGAGAAAACCCTTGTTTTGTCTCACTTTGGACCAGGAAATGCATTTACAAACTTGATCGTAAAATCGGGAAAGCTTTCGACCAACTGGATTTTGTAGTCTGGAAAACTGTTCACGATCTGCCATTTACCCGGGCCATCGGGAAAAACATTCACAATCTGAACATGCAAATCCGCAAAGTTATCAACAACTTTAACTTTGTAATCAGGAAAGCTTGTTACAAATTGAATCTTCCCGTAAATTTTCGCTGTATCGGGCTTGGCTGATTTCGACATAAGACTCGGAGCGCCGAATGTGTCGTGTTCTCTAGCGACGAAGTCACAGATACTGGTGCTGCATGTTACCGGGCGCTTTGCTGCTTGAATCGCAGACAAAAGCGTCAGCATTCCAAAAAGCGAAAGGCCGAAGATCAGATTGCGCAAGGAAATGGTGACTTTCATACCGAGACTAGTGTCTTGTCTAAAAAAGAGCGGCATCGCCCAGTGACCGTTCTCAACAGCGAGAGCTACTCAACTGAAAGCACTCTCGACCGGGGAGGGCCGGACACGGGGCGCGTCTGAACTGCCGGCGTCATTCCTGGGGCAGCTGACTGGGCCGCAGTGATCGTTGCCCCCTTTCGGCGTGCTTGCACAAAGGTGTTGTTTTCGCCATAGAGTCTCCAGGGACCCGGAGGCACTTCTGAAGCCTCGACAAACTTCCAATCAGTCACGTCCGTGCCTCTCATACCGAGGTAATCGCGCACTGCCGGTGAAACATCCAATCCCGCACCTTTATTCAGATTGGGAAGAGGCCTGGCGTTGCCGAAAACATATTGCCAGTGGTCTGTTCGGAAGGGGCCGCAATCTTCCCACTGTGCGTAAGCAATTTTATCTCCACGCCGAATAGCAACCCAACGACCTTTGAGAACGGATTTGCCATCACGTTCAAACTCTCTTTTGAACCACGGAATGACTTTGGAGGCTTCGGATTTGGTTTTACCCTTGCTCACGTCGTTATAGGGGAGAGCCACGTAGAATGGATTGAGTCTGGGTGTAAAAGAAACCGGGATATAATTTTTGCGCTTCGCGGGTTCTGGGTCGTCATAACCACCGTAGTTGGCCTTCCAATTTGGATCCCACGAACTTTTGCGATTGCATACCGGGTTGCGAGGAGGTGCTGCGCCTTCACCTATCCAAAACACTGTCGTAACGATGTTTCGTTTCCACGGGTATCGCCCACCGACAGTTGCGGTAGGGCGGGTGGTCAAGACATCCACCTGAGGCTCCATCTGGCGCAAGGCGTTTTCTCGTAGCTTCGCTGCGTATTCGGCAAAGTCACTGCTGGATTTGTATTGGGATTGGCCGCTCACAAAATCTGTTGCGAGCACGAAACAGAGGAAGCAGAGATTGGTTCGTTTCATCGGTTGCTGCTTGTGTTCTCTTTTGCTTTTGGATGGTTTCTAAGGCTGTTTTTGGGGGAGATATAGTCGAGCCAGCAAAAAGCATCGGTGAAATTTTTCACCAATGAACTGCTTCAAAAAGCAATTAAAAGGTAACTGCTCAGGTAGCCCCACTATGGGGCTACCTTTAACCGAAGAATAGATTACTCCCCCCCCCCCCGAACGCAACAGAAAAAAAGTTCGTTTTTTACTGGATTCAAGAGGGGTGCCTGCCGTATCTTGCTCGCCATGACAAGCGTCTTGGTGATGCAAGGCCGCCAGTTGAACGGCGCGGACATCGCTTGGATCCGGGGGCTGCTGGACGAACATCCCGAGTGGTGTCGCTCGCGACTGAGCCGTGAACTGTGCGCGCGCTGGAACTGGCGCAATGCGCTGGGCCAGCCCAAGGATATGGCCGCACGGTCGCTGTTGCTGAAGCTCGAGCGCGCCGAGCATATCCGCCTGCCGCCGCAGCGCCGCTCTTCGCCCAACGGTCAACGCAACCGGCGGGTGCCGGCGCCGGCCACGCCGCGTGATCCTATTCGCGACGCATTGCGCGAGCTGCGTCCGCTACGTGTGGACATCATGACGCCGGGTTCGGACGATGCTCGGTTGTTCAATAGCTTCAGACATCCTGACCTCTGGGGAAAACGGATGACCTGATTGGGCGGTAAAAGACGCGGAGATCTGTGCCTGGATAGCAGACTTCCGTGGCATTGAGTTCGGTGCACATGACCTCAAGAGTGGCGTCATGGATGGGG
>CALDSX010000045.1 GCA_937924445.1 uncultured Chthoniobacterales bacterium | reverse complement strand
CTCAGGCGCGAGCGACACCACTCGGGATGTTCGTCCAGCAGCCCCCGGATCGAAGCGATGTCCGCGCCGTTCAACTGGCGCCCTTGCATCACCAAGACGCTTGTCATGGCGAGCAAGGTACGGCAGGCACCCCTCTTGAATCCAGTAAAAAACGAACTTTTTTTCTGTTGCGCCCGGGGGGGGGGGAGGAGTAATCTATTCTTCGGTTACAGGTAGCCCCATGGTGGGGCTACCTGAGCAGTTACGATCTCACGAGAGTTCTCCTCGGCAAACAACCTCGATGCGCATGCCGAGCAGAGCAGCGAGTTTTTCCAATTTGTGGACGATGTGGCCAACGCCGACCGCGCAGTGGTGGGCGGGGCCGTGCGAGTTCCACGAGTTGACGAACTGGCGGGCACCGATGGGGAAGCGGTAGCGGCTATTGGTATTTCCGATTTCGAGAATGGGGCCGGGAACCGATTCGCCCTCGGCGGCGAGTAGAAACAGACCTCCGGAGGGGTTTTCGACGACCGAGAGCAAGGTGACCGGGCCGTGCTGAACCGACATCTCGACGGAGAGCCCCCTGCCCACCTTGCCGTGAAAGACTTTAAGTGGGCGCACTTTGATTTTGCCTTGAGCGATGGCGATGTGGCCCGGGCCGTCGTGGCCCATGAGGACGATGTCGTCGCTCCAGTCCATCGCGTAAAATTCGGTGAAGGAGCCGCCCGCGTCGAAGAGGTCCATGATTTTCATGGCCTGCACATTTTTGACTTCGTATTCGCCGGCGACGGGGATGCCGCGTGCGGTGAGGAGGGAATTGCCGAGGATGATCGAGCTGATGGCGTCCTCGTTGTCGGCGTTGCCCGTGCCCATGTAGTAATAGGCGAGTGAGCCGAGCTGGTGGCGTGCGACGAGGGCGTCGAGGGCGAGGGAGGTGCGGGCGGCGCGCTCGAGTTCCTCGCGCGGGCAATCGGGTTGCACGTCAAATCGCTCGTAGAATTCCTCGACGCGCGTAGCGATGGCGTCCGCGCCGATTTCGCGGCGCAGGGCGGAGAGTTCATCGACTTCGAGAAGCTCGATGTGGCCGCCGAATGCGGCGCATTGCAGGGTCGTATCGGAGGCGATGTCCAGCATCCCGCCGTAGTAGTGCCCCATGAGTCCGAGTCGGTTGTGGGCCATGGCGTAGGCAACCTTTGCGGCGTCGATCCACGCATCGATTTCCGAATCGCATTGGGCGTCGCCGCGCAGCCGTCCGGTGATTTGCGCGAATGAGATGCCCGAGCGTCGAAAGACGTTTGCGATTTCTGGAACCGAGCACGCGGAGCAATGGGCAAGCCATTCTCCCGTCATCGCGGTGCGGTCGCCCATCGCGTTGAACGATGCGTAATCAATGGCGCTCTCGGGCGAGAGATTCAGCACAACGACCGGCACCTTTGCGCGTCGGACGACCGGGAGCACGGTCGAGGAGAGCGCATAGGTGGTGACGTGGAGGAAGATCATGTCCACGTCCTCGCGGCGGAATTGATGGCCGGCGTCCATCGCCTTCTCCGGCGTATCGACGAGCCCGAGGTTGACCACCTCGACCCCGGGCCGCGAAATTTTGTTTTCGACCTCGCTCAGGTAGCCGACCAGACGGTCGCGCAGGCCGACGAATTGAGGCCAGTAGGTATCGAGTCCGATTCCAAAGAGTCCAATGCGGCAAGGTGGCAGATTCAGCATGGGGATAGGTAGATCAAGGGGCTAGGGGGCTTGGGGAACAACCTGCTCAGCGCGTTTCATCTCAGAATTCAAAGTGTGCGGGGCAGTGAGGCAGAGCGGAAGGTGCCGTCGGGGGCGATGAGCACGTAGCTGGCGGTCATCGAACCGCGAAGGAGTTCGCGTCCGGCGTGAGGCCCCGAAACGGGCTTGTCGGGATTCTGGTCGTCAAAGCGCTGCCGAGGCGCGTAATCCACCGGCGTCACTTGCCCCTTCGCCTCGCCTGTCTTGAGCGTGACAACATTCGACGGCGTTGAAAGCTGCATAAAATTGTCAATCGCCTTCGCGCAGAACCAGTATTCGCGATGGGGCAGAAAACTGGAGTCCAGCGCCATTTTGTAATTGGTCTTGCCTTTGAGCGTAGTAATTTTTCCGCGGGTCTCCATCCAGTCGGAGGCATGGTGGCCGCCCGGGGCAATTTTGGTGTCGCGAATTTTGACGAGCTTGCCATTGACTGCCTGATAGACCCGCACGCGAGCGCCGTCGTAGAAACCTTCACGCACGTTCTGGGCAAGTTTTTCGTTCAGCACGACGCTGTCCCAATCCGTCCCTTCAGCCCGGTATTTGGGGCGAAGCGCCATCGGCTCGAAGCCGCCGTGCTCATGATTGTAGACATTGGAATGGTAATAGTGATTTAAAGCCGTGCCGAACCCCATGGGCGGCGACGGTCTTCGCTGTAACGCATTCCCAGTAACAAAAGCTTCCAGTGGCGCTTTAAACGACTGAAACGCCTCCGGCGCGAGCTGCTCCTTGGTCACAGGTTTGTCGGGCATTTCTCCCGGCTTATTTTCTTGAGCAATCAGCGGTAAGGAAGCGAAGGGCAAGAGGATGAGCGGAAGGACCGAGTTCTGGAGTTTCATCATCAGGGTTCTTTCTGTTTAGTTGGTTTAGTGGTATAGACTGTATTCATGCCGTCAAGTTATTTCGCGGGTTTTTAAATTAAAGTTTTTAAATGAAAGAAATCTCCCCCGATGACCATTCCCTGGCTCATTGGCGATTTGCCCATGGAAATGAGCGTCAGGGTCTCCGGCCCTTCTCCCAATTCGACGGCAGGCAACCACACATATCGCATCATGGTTTGATGCGGCGTGTATAAGTCATTCACGATCAGACCGAGCGGCGGGAGATAGGGATGTGGAATATCCTTGCCATTGAGTTTGAACAGAACCTTGCCTGATTCGGGGGAAAACACCATGCTCGGACGCAGTTCGTATCGTCCTTTCCCTGGCGATTGGAAGGTCAGCGTCAATTCCTCTCGCCGTGGCGAGGTCTTCGAACTCAAAGACCGAAAGCTGGGAGCGCAAAGCATCGGGAACCGGCTTCCAGCTGTCGGGCATCCGGGGCGGGCGCACATCGGCAGCCGCCAGCGGCGGCGCGGGAGTCCGACTGTCCCGATCCGTATAGACTTTCAATCCGGGTTCGGCATACAGATAGACCGTGCGGGCATAACCCACGTCGTCGGCTGGAAACTGGGTCCACAGCTCCATGTAAAAATCCAGGCGCTTCTCAAAAGGGATGTCGTCGGTGATCATCCACCGGGCGTTAGAGTTAAACCCGAGATTATCCGGCCCATCCACCCGCGCCCGATTCGAATAGGGCGTGAAGAACAAATCCGGTTTGCACCACGAGTAGTTGAAGAAATCTTCAGTGCCGGTGCCATGCAAGGAAGGGAATGTGTCGTCGTCCACATACGTTTTTTGGTCGCCCTCGCCCCACCAGGTGAACTTAAACGCATCGCAAGTGACCATCACGCTGATCGCGCAGCCGACGAAACGCCCGCGACCGTCGGCAATCAGATAAGGCAGATCCTGGGCATTTTTTTCGCCGCCAACCTTTAACCCGTTGTCAATGCGCCAGCGCGCGTAAAAATAGCGTAGGTTCGTGGGATCTTCCGGCTGGGAATTAGAACGCACCCGGGCAACACCCCGGATTCGAGCCGGGCGATCGGTGAAGTTCGCCAAAACGAATCTGGCCTCGTTGGCAAAAGGCATCGGGAACCGACAGATCATCGTCCCGTCGGCTTTAACCTCGAACGGCAGAGCCGGGAAGGAATTCACCCCCGGCGCAGCGCCGAAGAAGTCGCCCAGCGGCGCCTCGATCTGAGGTTGCCTCGCGCCGTCAAACACACCGCGGAGCACGATGCCACGCAGAGCGGCCTCGATATCTTCGGCCTCAGTCCGCAATTCGAGGCGGACGATCCTGCCACCGCCAGGAACATCCACCTTGAACAGGTCCACGGTTTGCCCCGGTGCAACAGTCACATCCAGCTCACGCGGCTCACCGCTCTGCGCTGAGGGCAGCTCATCCGGATTCATCAGGATGCGATGCGTCTCGGCCATCTTGTCGGCATAGCGTTCAAGATCGTCCAGCGAAAATGTCGTGACTTTTGTCCCCGGCGCGAACCTGCGCACATCGATCATATAGAAATGGAATTTTTCGCGCGAGCCGATCCACTCGATCCGACAACCCTTCGCAAAGGGGATTGGACTGTAGGCCGCTGTCTTTTGACCTGTGAGCGATCCGTTCAGATTTGGAAGCTTCTTGCCCGACTGCCGGGCCATCTCACCATATGGATCTCTAATCCATTGCATCGCCGGTCCTGCGTAAATGGGTGTCCCTGAACCATCGAGATAGACTTTCAAATCCCCCTTGATGTCGGCCGTGAAGGTCCGAACGATCGCTCCGGGGCCCTTGACATCCACGATCAGTTAGCGCCCGATCCCGTCGGCACCCGGCGCTTCGAGCTCCTCGAGATAAGTGGGGTTTTCGGCTCTTCCTGAACCATCTTGGTTGGCAAACCATCCCTCCTCGCCAGGCTTGGTGGCTGCGCGCTCATAGGAACAGAACAGGACCGTCTTGTATGTCGGATCGGGCGCCTTGGTCAGTCGTTCGAGATTGACCATGTCGTCCAGCAATGTGCCGGTGTTGACTTCAGCCGCCGGCAAGGTCGTTGTTACGGAAAATAGCGTAGCGCCCATCATCACCGCGAGTCGGCTGGCTTTGTTTGCATCTATCCATGTGGATCGGTTTTTCATAGCAGGATTCCTTTCAGTTTTGGTTTCCGTTTCAGATGTTGCCTCGCATTTGAGCCTGGTTTCCGGGTCGAATCCGCTCCGGCATCGGTGCCAGCGCCTGGTGCTTGTAGCCGCCGGGATCGGTTTGATACCAGTAGTGGACGGTGTTGAAGTGCGCCCAGCACCCTCCTTTTTCCAACGCAGGCTTCCAAATGTCTTTGAAAAATGCCGTTCTCGACCAGCACGGCTCGTCGTTGCTCCAATCAATTTTCCAATCCAGCGACGTTTTGAATCGAATCGGAAGATGGTGATGGAAACGGTAGGTGGAGAGCTTGGCGGGGATGTCGTGTTTGACTAGCGGCGCTCCCGCGCGCGGGCCAATATAAGAAAAACGCCAGCCCCAACCAAAGTTGAACGAGCATTCCGTGCCCAAATAGTCGAACACCCGTTCCTCGCCATCAATGTCCACCTCGTTGTTGCCTTCCATGACAAACTGAAACTCCTCGAAGATCGGCTCGTCTGTTTCGATGCTAAACTGCCGCCCCACCAGATGTCCCGTGCCGCGCAGGGAAAGGAAGTTGATCACGGTTTTGTCGTGGATTTGCGCGGACCGCGCGGCGTAGCTCGCATGGAAATAGCCCATGTCGTCGGGCATCTGGGACAGGGGCTCCCATTCGACAAAGGTATAGCTCATCAGGTTCCGGGCGGTGTCGTTGCGCAAACGAACCACCGCCCGTTTCCGGAATGGCATGGGGAAGTAGCAGTGATAAGCCTCAGGCTGATGCTCCAGGAATTCTGAGGCAAAAAATGGCGTCTGGCCGTTACACCCGTCGCCGAAGAAATCGGCCAGGGGCGACATCACCGCCGGCTCTGTTGCGTCGTCAAAGTAAATCATCACCACCACTCCGCGGGAAGTGAGATCCTCCGGGTAACGCAGGGTGACATCATGTTTGTTGATGCACAACTGGCGGATACTCCCCGGCCCTTTCAAATCTGCGACCGTGATTGTCTTGTTGACGTCAAGCGGCTCCAGTTCCTTGTAGCGATCATAGGGCCAGCCGCCGTTCGTCAGGCGTCCGCGTCTTTCGGGCTGAACTCTTGCGAGTTCTAGAATGTCCACGTTCATCAAGTTCTCCTTTCCTTTAGTTCCACAGGCAAAATCGTGCCATCGGGAGCATAGCGGACCTCGCCAATGACCGAATTGCGAAAGTACTCATGGCTGCCCGGATAACTCTGGTCATTGCAGATGAAATAGCTCCGATCCCGAAAATCAAAGAAGCTGCCGTGCCGATCCATGAGCAACCCTTTGCGGAAAACCGGCTCGACACTCTCTTCCGTCAGAAAACTTCCACGGCACAAATACGGGCCATAGACGTTCTCTGACATGGCATAAAAACAACCCCACGAAAGATAATAGATGTTTCCACGTCGGTGCAGATATGGCTTGTCGTCCGTCTTGCCGGGGCCATACGGACCTTCCTTGCGGTCAATTTGGATTAAACGGGGCGTCTCAGCCAACGAGATCATGTCGTCGTTGAGTCTGGCGATGTAGAAATCCCAGGTGCCGAAGACGAGGTAATTATTGCCGTCGTTGTCCATGAGAATCCCCGGATCCCTGTCTTCGGTCGGGACAAGCCCATCCGAAATCAAGGGTTTCCCCAACGGATCCGACCACGGCCCTTTCGGCGCCGGCCCGACCACAACGCCGATTTCCCGCGGGCCACGTGAAAAATAGAGATAATACTTCCCGTTGTGGTAGGCGGCATCCACCGCCCAGCACGAGGAACAGGGCTTGCGCCAGTAAGTTTCTTCGGGCCGCAAGGTGCACTCGTGACGTCAGACGATGAGGTCATCCGACGACCAAATCCACCAGTCGTCCATGCGGTAAAACTTATTGTCCGGCGAGGCGTCGTGTGTGGCGTACAACCAGACACGATCCTGATAGACGCGCACGTGCGGGTCGCAAAGACCGATTCCCGGCACGATCGGGTTGCCGGGTGATCGGACAACGTCGGGCACAAGTTTGCTCATGGAAGAGTCTCCTACCATTTTTCGATTTGTTTAATCAGCGCCTGGCAATCTTCCGCGCTTTTCAAACTGGGTTGTTTGGTGAAACCGAAGTGCAGGAACAATCCTTCGGACTTCAGATGCTCCCGGTAGATGTCCAGCTTGTCCGCGCGCGCATAGACTTGCAGCGCCTTGCCAGCCTGCTGAATGCGTTGGAGCAACGGGATCCAACACCCGCTGGTTGGTTTGTCGGAGTCGGCAATCGGCACCCACTGAATTGCCTTGATCTGGGGGATTTCCAGCAG